>JALVDE010000134.1 GCA_027009375.1 Gammaproteobacteria bacterium | reverse complement strand
AAACGTTTTTATAACATTTTTTACAATGGGAATTTATGACCGATCTAACGGTTAAAAATCTAAACCTGGCAGCCATTACCCCGAAGCTGACCCAGAAATTCAATTTTACGGTACCGGCAGGCCAGTGTATGGGACTGAGTGGGCCGTCAGGGATCGGGAAATCGGTTTTATTAAAAGCCATTGCCGATATGCTGCCGCATCAGGGAGAAATTTACCTGGGTGAACTGGAATCCCAGTCGATTCCGGCGCCGCAGTGGCGTAAAAAAGTGGCTTTATTACCGGCAGAAAGCCAGTGGTGGTATGACCGGGTGGGAGAGCATTTCAGTGCGTTTGATGAAGCATTATTTGCCTATTTCGGTTTTGATAAAACCGTTATGAACTGGCAGATAGCCCATCTTTCCAGCGGTGAAAAACAGCGTCTGGCCTGTATCCGGATTTTAATGAACCAGCCCCGGGCACTATTACTGGATGAGCCGACGGCTAATCTGGACAAGGAAAACCGCAGCCTGCTGGAACGCCTCATCAGTCAGTATCAATGTGAACACAGAATACCGGCCTTGTGGATCAGTCATGATCAGGAGCAGTTAGAGCGGGTCAGTGACCAGATATTAGTGCTTAATGAAGGCGACTATACTATCTATAAAAACAGTCATAAACCCCTGCAGGGAGAATGTGCATGATACATCTGACGCCCTGGGATCTGGCTATAGCTTCTATCCTGATCATAATGCTGGCAATAACCAGTTTCATGATGCAGCTTAATATTGCCCGGCAGCTGCTGATTGCCGCCAGCCGTAATGTGATACAGTTATTACTGGTGGGCTATATTCTGAAACTGATTTTTGCCAATACCAATCTGTTTTACCTGGGCGGTATTGCAGCGGTCATGCTGTTAGTGGCCGGCTTTGAAATTAATGCCCGGCAGAAATACCCTCTAAAACGCTGGGTAGGCTTTAAAATCGGCACCAGTGCCTTATTTTTATCTTCTTTTGCCATGGCACTGGTGGCCCTGCTGGTCATTGTGGCACCGACACCCTGGTATTCTCCTCAGTATGCCATTCCATTACTGGGCATGCTGCTGGGCAATACCATGAACGGTATCTCTCTGGGCATGGATAAACTGAACCAGAGTGTCTACCAGCAGCGCTTAATTATTGAGCAGAGACTGATGTTGGGGCAGGATTATCAGGAAGTGATTCAGGACATTCGTGCTGAAAGTATCCGTACCGGTATGATCCCCATAATTAACTCCATGGCCATTGCCGGCCTGGTCAGCCTGCCCGGTATGATGACCGGCCAGATCCTGTCAGGCACACCGCCGGTAGAAGCCGTAAAATACCAGATCCTGCTGTTCTTTTTAATTACGGCCGGTACGGGCTTCGGTATTATGCTGGCCGTCTCCATGATAGCCCGGCGATTATTTGATGATCGTCAGCGTCTGAGTCTGGCCCTCTTGAAAATAAAGAGTTGAAAATAAATAAGTAAAAAGAAAACACTGACAGTCTGAAATTTAAAGCATATAATTTTGTGACTATTTAGCATAAATAAGTATGACATAGAGTAAATGGCTGCAGGTACTGTATTTACGGGGTTTTGAAAACATGGATGTTTTCACAAAGCGATACATGGACGTACTTGAGCGTCCCCGGAAATACAGTACCTGCAGCCATTTACGGTCCGATACACTGAATAGATACTTTTTTTAATAATTTAACGGTAAGCACCATGAATGGCGATGATCTTTTAGCCCTGCAGGCAGAACTGGGCGGTGAACTGGGCTTTGATACCCTGGCAGTTCGGGCCGGCTATCAAAGAACCAATGAAGCAGAACATAATGAGGCGATTTTTCCCACCTCAAGTTATGTGTACCAGTCTGCGGCGCAGGCGGCGGCGCGTTTCAGCGGCGATGATCCGGGTAATATTTATTCCCGTTTTACCAACCCCACTGTGCGTACTTTTGAAGAGCGCCTGGCGGCTCTGGAAGGGGCTGAGTCCTGTGTAGCAACAGCTTCCGGAATGGCCGCTATTATGAGCACCTGTCTTGGGCTGTTAAAAACCGGTGATCATATTGTTTCATCCAGGGCCATTTTCGGCTCTACTGTGGTGCTGTTTAATAATTTTATGGCCCGTTTTGGTGTGAACACCACTTATGTGGATTTAACCGATCTGTCAGCCTGGGAAGCAGCCATACAGGACAATACCCGGATCCTGTTTCTGGAAACTCCGTCGAATCCGCTGGTGGAAATTGCCGATATTGCTCAACTGGCTGAACTGGCACATCAGCACGATTGTCTGCTGGTGGTGGATAACTGTCTGTGTACCCCGGCCCTGCAAAAACCATTGGCTTTAGGTGCTGATGTGGTGATTCATTCTGCTACCAAGTACATTGACGGGCAGGGCAGAGGTATTGGTGGTGCTGTGCTGGGCTCCAAAACCCTGGTGGGTGAAGAGGTTTATAGTGTTTTAAGAACTACGGGCCCCACCATGAGTCCGTTTAATGCCTGGATTTTCCTGAAAGGTCTGGAAACCCTGAATCTACGTATGCAGGCACATTGCCGCAATGCCAGGGAGCTGGCTTTATGGCTTAGTGAACATCCGGCGGTAGCTAAAGTTCATTATCCGGGTCTGAAAGATCACCCCGGTCATGAACTGGCGGCCCGGCAGCAGTCTGATTTTGGCGGACTGCTGTCTTTTGAACTGCATAACAGCAGTCGTGAAGCCGCCTGGCAGGTCGTGGACAGTACCCGCTTATTATCCATCACCGCCAATCTTGGGGATGTTAAATCCACCATTACTCATCCAGCCACCACTACCCATGGACGGGTACCGGAAGAAGATCGTCTTAAAGCGGGGATCACCGACGGCCTGTTAAGAATTGCTGTGGGTCTGGAAACCATTGATGATATAAAAAATGATCTGCAGCGGGGACTGGGTAAGCTTGTCTGAGGCTTTTGAGTATCAGCACTATCAAACGCCGCAGGTCAGGGCACTGGTCTGGTCGCTGCTGAGTCCGGCTCTGTCGGTAAAATCAGCAGACTATCCGGCCTGTGTGGAACAGTCATGGTGTGAGCAGATTTATACTCAGATAAAAACGCCTCTGGAGCAGCTGGATAAAGCACCGCAACCCTTAATAAACTGGCTGGAACAATACCGTTCATGGCGTCTGGGTATTCGCTTTGAAGCCTACTGGGGCTTTATTCTGGAACTGCTAAAGCAAAATGGCCAGATACGGACCTGGGACGCCCATATACAGGTTCATTCCGCTGATAATAAACCGGCTAATAAACAAACCCGTGGAGAGCTGGATTTTGTTTATCAGGATAAAGCCGGACAGCTTTATCATCTGGAACTGGCGGTTAAATTTTACCTGTTAAAACCGGATGAGTTTGGTTATGAACGGCTGATTGGCCCGAATGGTCAGGACTGGTATGAGCGTAAACTGATCCACCTGTTTCAGAAACAACTGCCGTTATCGGCGACTTCCGAAGCCAGACATCAGCTGGCACAACTGGAAGCCTTAAAAAATATCCCTGCAGATGAAATTAATTGCCGCCAGCAGGGTCTGATTAAAGGGATGATTTTTCTGCCGGTGACCGGAGTGGGTGAGCTGAATAAGCATGAACGGCAATGTATTAATCCAGAGGCACTGACTGGTCTGTGGGCCACTCAGGACAACTGGGCACTGGCCGATCCCGGCCAGACCGGCCGGTGGGTCATTCTGGAAAAACTTAACTGGCTGGTGCCGCAGGTGTTTTCAGAGCTGGAGGACCGGCTATACACATTTAAGGAAATGGATTATAAAATTAAAATTCATTTTCATGCGACCAAACGCAGTCTGTTTATTGCCCGTCTGGATTATAATGAACAACAACAGCTCTGGCTGGAACAGCAGCGCATTATGGTGGTGGACCGCTACTGGCCCAGTTATAAAAAGCCGGCAAAAGATGAACAGGCCGGTAAAAAAGTACCCGAGTCGTCAGCTGAAAACAGCTCCGATTCAATAATAATTGAGGGAATACCTGTTAATGCA
>JALVDE010000133.1 GCA_027009375.1 Gammaproteobacteria bacterium | reverse complement strand
CGGCCAGTACTGAGGCACGTAGAATATTATCCGGGTTGGTATAAGCCTGTCTTACGCCTTCATTAATCATGTCATCCAGAGACAGCTTGCCTTCCCATTGCACATTCATACCCACTTCAACAAAAACCACCACAATGCCGGTATCCTGACAGATAGGCCGGTGTCCTTCAGCGCATAAGCGGGAATTGTATAAAATCTGAGCAATGGCATCTTTGGCGGGTGCTGACTGTTCCTGTGCATAAGCTTCACCCAGAGCCTGAATATAATCAACAGGATGGTAATAGGAGATAAACTGCAGGGCATCGGCAATGCTTTGAATGATATCTTCTTGTTTAATCAGGCTCATAGAATACTCACAGGTTTGGTATAGATTGGATATTGTTCGTTATATTAGCAGAAAGATGTAAAAATTGTCCTTACAGACAGGTAAATCTATGAGAAACCGCTATAGTTATATTAAGAAACAATGCAGCGATTCAGAGTATCTGAGTGTGACTGGCCGCAGGTTTTCTCTGGTACTATGAATTGTATTAAATAATAACAGAAAAACAGGAACCTTTTTTCCAGGATGAAATTAAGTGTCTGACCAGTATACCGATACCCTGCAACGCTATATTGATAAAATGCCCAGTCTGTCAACTACAGTCACCAAAGTACTGGAGGTCTGTAACCGGCAGGATGTATCGCCCAATGATCTGAATAAAATTATTTCTCTGGATCCGGTGCTGGCCGGTAATGTGCTTAAACTGATTAATTCAGCCTATTATGCTCTGCCTAACCAGATCACTTCGTTGACCCGGGCCATTATTATTCTGGGTATTAATACGGTTAAAAATCTGGCCTTAAGTACAGCGGTGGTGGGTGCTTTAAAAGGGCATAATAATCCCTATTTATCTATGGATAAATTCTGGGCGCATTCGCTATGTGTTGGGGTGGCAGCTAAAGAACTGGCCGTTCTCAATAAAATCCCTGTATCCCAGAGGGAGGAGTATTTTCTGGCCGGTTTGCTGCATGATTTAGGCAAAGTGCCTATGGTGCACTGTTTTGAGAAGCAATATGCACAATGTCTACAACAGGCAAAAATGGGCAGCATTGATCTGCATAAAGCTGAACAGCAGGTATTTGGCTTTGACCATAGTTTTTGCGGGGCTATTATTGCTGAAAAATGGCAGCTTAATGATGCTATGATTTCAGTTATAAAATATCATCATGCTCCGGAAAAAGCAGATAAAGATCACAGACTTTTAATATCAGGTGTGGCAATTGCCGATCTTTATGCTAATATTTTCGAGATAGGCTCAGCAGGTAACCTGTCTCCCGGTAGTGAGCAATATAAAAATATGCCGGAACTGACCGATTTATGGCCAGGTTTGCTACAGCAATATGATGCCGTACAGACATCCATAGAAAAAGCCGCCGTGTTTTTGCAGGTAAGCTAAACCGGCTTTAGCCGTTTAAAATCAATTTTAAGTTACAGGTGCAAGGTTCTTACGTTGACAATGCAAATTAAATTCTGGGGCGTCAGGGGCTCTATTCCCTGCCCGGGATCCAATACTGTCCGTTACGGGGGCAACACACCCTGTATAGAAGTCCGTTTTCCGGATATTGACCGTCTGATTATTATTGATGCCGGTTCCGGTCTCAGAGAACTGGGCAATGACCTGATGTCACGGCCTCAGCCTGTGGAGGCACACCTGTTTCTGACCCATACCCACTGGGATCATATTATGGGTTTTCCGTTTTTTGTCCCGGCCTATGTACCGGGTACTCATATCCGGGTTTACGGTCCGGTCACTTACGAAGAAGATACCCTGGAAAAGGTGGTCGGCGGGCAGATGACCTATCGTTACTTCCCTATCCGGGAGGCTGAACTGGCAGCTAATATTCAGTATTTCAGCCTAAAAGAAGAAGTAATGGACCTGGGCGATGGTATTGTGGTGAAAACCAAATACCTGAACCATCCGGTGCTCTGCCTGGGTTACCGCATAGAATACAATGGCAAGGTATTTTGCACCGCCTATGATACCGAAGTTTTCCGCAATGTCTTTATTACCGATCCTGGGCATCCGGATTATGATCCCGAGATGGCAGAAGAAGGTGAACAGGTAGCGGCTGAGCAGAACCGCCTGATTGAAGCCTTTTATCATGATGCCGATCTGCTGGTGCATGACAGTCAGTACACCCAGCAGGAATACGAAGAAAAATACATTGGCTGGGGTCATGGCTATATTGAATATGTCTGTGCTGCTGCCCAGCGCAGCCGGGTAAAGAAACTGGCCCTGTTTCACCACGATCCATTACGTACCGATGATCAGATTGATGAGTTTACTGTCAGGTACTGTAATAAAGATTATTGCGGTGATACAGAGACTTTTTTTGCCAAAGAGGGTATGATGATTGAATTGTAGTTAATCCTAAATAAATCAGTTGAATCGTAGCGAGAATGATCAGAGTGCTGGAGATAGAAGGTTTTACAGGTTATTTTGGTTTTATTCGTAGTTATAACTACGGGTGAAGTCAAAATGTTCTGGAAAGCCTTGTAGATTCAGTGCTATGGACATTCGCAGTAGGTTCAACTGATTTATTTAGGATTTATCCACCCTATTTTTATACGAGTATTCCATGATTAAATCCTACCCCGATCAGTTGTTTGATGAACTGAAGCTGCTGGCTAAATTCCCCGAAGAATCACACCTTGAAGGTCTGAAAATCCATAATAATGCCGATCCGTCGATTATTAAGGCAGCGGAATCACTGTTCCATAAAGGCATGATCTCCCAGCTTGACGGCGGCTATCTGACCGACAGCGGACGTGAAATGGTAGAGCATCTGCACACCGTCCTTGATACTCTGGCCAATGCCTGATTTAAATATCTGATACCGCACTTCCTTTCTTCCTGGGAGTGCGGGCATCTTGCCCGCATTACTATGTGTATCTGATTAAGCCGCTTTTTCTGTATTAATATCCCAGCCAGGAAATACCAGAACAGCAGGGTGACATTTTAATGCCCTTGCTAATACTTTTGCTCTTTCCACACCAAGATTAACTTTGTCATGTTCAATTGCAGAAAGAGTAGATTGAGGAATGCCAGTTAATGAAGCCAGTTCATTTTGGCTTAATTCCTGCAGTTCTCGCATTATGCGTACGGACTCACCTATGGAGACATCTATTCTTTTCTTTGATTTTTTATAGTCTTTCATACTACTTTTTCCTGTAATCATGGGCAGTAACCTTAACTACTTTTACATACAACTCTTCATTTATTATTTTATAAATAACACGATATTGAAGGTTTAGACGAGATGAACGGTAACCTTTCCACTCTCCTTTGAGGGATTCATCATGAAAGCCTTTTATCTGTTTTAGCCCTGATGGGCCAGATATGGTTACAATATCCTTCCATTTTTCATACCTTTTGAGAATATCTGTAGGTAATGAATTTAATTGCTTAATAGCTGTTTTATGTTCGTATATTGTCCACATATTAAATATAGTATATATATCATATTTGGTATGTCAATATTCCAGGTATTACATGTTGTTATATAATATTTTTTTAAAAGGTATTGTAACTCTTCAGTGTACCTGACCGTGACTGTCTGCAGGTACTCTACGTTGCTTTAATTTATACTGAGTAGTTACAAGGTATTTTAAGTAATGATAATTACAATAAGATTTACCACTGGTTTTCAGAAAGAATCTCAGATAAAGGGCGTCGGCTGTCCCAGCCGGTTTCTTCCAGTAACGGCCTGTCAGCAAAGTGTTCTACATGACCTATACACAAAATAGCCACAGGCAGAGCACCCTGTGGTGCTTTAATTAAACTGGCCAGAACCTCAGGTTCAAAAAAAGACACCCAGCCAAGACCAATGCCTTCGGCTCGTGCCGCCAGCCACATATTCTGTATGGCGCAGGCCACGGAGGCGAGATCCATTTCAGGTATGGTACGTCGGCCAAGAATATACTGTTCACGTTGACTGGTCAGGGAAACTACCAGAAGCTCTGAACATTCCAGAATACCCTCAATTTTTAGTTTCATAAATTCATCCCGGCGCTGCTCCAGGGCATCGGCGGTATTCAGTCGTTCCTGTTCAACATGGTCGTGGATGGCATGGCGTAATTGAGAATCGGTAATACGCACAAAATGCCAGGGCTGCATATAGCCGACACTGGGGGCATGATGTGCGGCTTTAATAAGGCGCTCCAGCAGTTCGGGGTCAATCTCGCCGGGGATAAAATGACGGATATCACGGCGGGATTCTATGGCATGGTAAACGCCGCGGATTTCTTCCTCGGGAAAGCTGTGTTTAGAGTGAGCTTTAGTGCCGGTCATATCCGTTTTACCACTCAATGCCTTCCTGGGCCTTAATGCCCTGGTTAAAGGCATGTTTTACTGGTTGAATCTCGCTTACAGTATCGGCAATATCCAGCAGTGCTTTGGGAGCACCGCGACCAGTAATAATAATATTCTGCTGTGCAGGACGATTGTCTATGGCCTGCAGCAGATCATTAATATCCAGATACTTATATTTAAACATATAGGTGATTTCATCCAGCACAATCAGGCGGCAGTCGGGATCACTGAAAAACGGCAGAGCCTGCTGCCAGACCAGTTCGGCGGCCTGTTTGTCACTGTCAAAGTCCTGGGTATTCCAGGTAAAGCCAGTGTCCATGGTAAATGTAGTCAGATTGCGGTTTAAAGAACAGGACGGATCGGCAAAAAAACGGGTTTCTCCGCAGTCCCACTGGCCCTTGATAAATTGCACCAGAGTGCAGTGGTGGCCATGGCCCAGGGAGCGTAATAAAGTACCCAGTGCTGAAGTTGTTTTACCTTTACCATTGCCGGTAATGATAATCACTACGCCGCGCTCAATATCGGCCTGTTCTATTTTTGCATCCACTACTTCTTTATGACGCTGCATGCGTTTGTTATGTCGCTGAGATTTGTCTGTGCTCATTATTCTTCTTTTAATGTTCTACTTTTAATAAGTGTTTTAAATTGAAATTAATCTATCTTATGGGATGTGTTAAGATTTCTCAATCACAAAAGAAGGCTAACAGGTAGTAGAATGGCAAAAGCACTGGTAGTACTTTCCGGCGGTCAGGATTCGACCACCTGTCTGTACTGGGCAATCAAAAAATTTGGGCGGGAAAATGTCTCCAGTATCAGTTTTGATTATGGTCAGCGGCATAAAATTGAACTGGATGCGGCTCAAAAGGTAGCAGAAATCGCCGGTGTGGCCCATGACATTCTACCCATTAATACTTTTGCTGCACTGGGTGGCAATGCCCTAACCGATAATATTGATGTGCAGCAGGAAGTGGACGAACAGACGCAGCTGCCCAATACCTTTGTCCCCGGCCGCAATCTGATTTTTTTAACCTTTGCCGGTGCCTGGGCTTATGGCCGGGGTATAGAACACCTGATAACCGGTGTGGCACAGACGGATTACAGTGGTTATCCCGACTGCCGGGAAAATACCCTCAGCGCTCTGGAACAGACCCTGCGTCTGGGTATGGAGTATAATATCACCATTCATACTCCGCTTATGAATCTGAGTAAATCCGATACAGTGGAACTGGCCGAGCGTCTGGGTGCAATGGATGCCATGGCCTGGACGCATACCTGTTATAATGGCCAACAGCCGCCCTGCGGTAAGTGTTCAGCCTGTATTTTAAGAGCTAAAGGCTTTGCTGAAGCTCAGCGTCCGGATCCCTTAATCGAGCGTTTTAAATATTTTGAAAAATAACTTTATATACGATTTTTATACTATCTTTACACAAACTAATACCTTCTAAATATGACTGATACTATTTATTATCTGGCGACTATGCCGTTTGAATCTGCCTGCCAGATAAAAATTCTGCCGGAGGAGCATCCGGCAGCACAACTGCATGGGCACAGCTATCTGGCTTCTGTGCGGGTTCCCATGGAACTGAGCGGCAGTAATGAGCCTGATGGCTTTGCAGATGAGCCGGTGGCCTTTTTAAGGGAACATTTACAGAAAACCATTGCCCCTTTAAATTACACTCTGTTAAATAATCACCTGTCAGTACCGACCGATGAGAACCTGGCACGCTGGGTACATCAGAAAATTGATCTACAGGGGATTGATCGGGTGGCCATTCAGAGTACCCATGACAGCGGTGTGGATCTGGATCGGCAGGGGCATGCGCATATCTGGCGGCGGTATCGTTTTGAAGCGGCGCATCAGCTTCCTAATGTCCCGGAAGGCCACCAGTGCGGGCGTATGCACGGACACGGCTTTGAAGTCATTTTACATGCCAATCAGGATCTGGATGGGGCGCAGAATAA
Organism: Gammaproteobacteria bacterium; assembly: GCA_027009375.1. Classification (GTDB taxonomy): domain Bacteria; phylum Pseudomonadota; class Gammaproteobacteria; order GRL18; family GRL18; genus JANELJ01. Next base: position 7,371 of record JALVDE010000133.1, on the reverse strand, counting down.
AGCCGACATGGGTGTGGATTTTGCACGGATGGATCAGCTCTGGCAGCCTTTGTTTGAACAACTGGATTATAGCTGTCTCAATGATATTGACGGGCTGGAAAACCCTACTTCCGAGGTGCTGGCCAACTGGATCTGGCAGCGGCTCAGGCCAAAGTTCACTCAGCTGTCCTGGGTCACTGTGTATGAAACCCATACTTCCGGCTGTCATTATAATGGCGAACATTATCGTATCTGGAAAGAACAGCGGTTTGAGAGTGCCCTGAAATTAAACCGGGTGGCAGAGCATGACAGACGGCGCAAACTGCATGGCCACAGCTATCTTATCCGTCTGCATTTAACCGCTGAACTGGATGAGGTCATGGGCTGGACTGTGGACTACGGGGATGTTAAAGCCCTTTTTAAGCCTATCTATAAACAACTTGATCATCAGCGTCTGGATCAGCTTGAAGGCATAGAAGATGCGGATGTCACCCATCTGCTGTACTGGATTAAAGATAAAATGGCTGATGCTTTGCCGCAGCTGGATCGTATTGATTTATTTGAAACACCGGGATGCGGTGCCGTTTTATGCTGGGGTGAAGAAGGCCCGGCTCTGCCGGACTGAATATGACCTATACTGTCAAAGAACTGTTTTATACCCTGCAGGGTGAAGGCCATCAAAGCGGCAGAGCCTCTGTGTTCTGTCGTTTCAGCGGCTGTAATCTCTGGAGCGGTCTGGAAAAGGACCGGCATAAAACCGTCTGCCCGTTTTGTGATACGGACTTTGTCGGTACTGATGGTGAAGGCGGCGGCAAGTTTGCTTCGGCACAGCAACTGGCTGAACAGATCCGCAAAACCTGGCCGGATAATACTGAAGGTGTTCCCTATGTTGTTTTTACCGGTGGAGAGCCTTTGTTGCAGCTGGACAGTGAACTGATTGATGCCCTGCATAAGACGGGTTTTGAAATTGCCGTGGAGACCAATGGTACTATAAAAGTACCGTCGGGCATTGACTGGCTGTGCGTTAGTCCCAAACAACTGGACAAACTGGAACAGCGCAGTGGAGATGAACTCAAGCTGTTGTTTCCCCGCGATGATCTGCCACCGGAACAGTTTTCTGATCTGGATTTTAGCTATTTTTACCTGCAGGCGGTTGATGAAGCAGGGCAGGCGGATAATCAGCAGGCGGTTGTGGACTATTGTCTGCAGCATCCGCAATGGCGGGTTTCTTTGCAGGCTCATAAGATCCTGGGACTTAAATAAAAGCTAAAGGCTTAAATAAATTGAAAAAAGGTTAATTCTATAATGGATACATTAACAATCATTATTATCGGTGTAGCCGTTCTGCTGGTTTTTGATGCGCTGCTGATCCTGCATATCCGGAAAAAACGCAGGAACACATTTAAAATGATTATTGAAAAAGGGGTTATTGTTAAAAATGAAGGTGATATTCCCTCTGAATTTCTCTACGATGTTCAGCAACTGGTCAGAATGTACAAGCCTGAAAATGTTATTATTTATGCCACTGAAATCAATACATCAGAACCTAAACTGGAGTTCCGGGGTGTTATTGAACCAGAACTGCAGCTTAAAATTGAGCGTGCCCTGCAGTTGAGTATTCAATAAAGGCTAACAACGATTATGTCTGAACACATTCATCCCTCTCTGGATAATGTCCGTATTGTGCTGGTTAATACCCAGTTTCCCGGTAATATCGGTGCCGTGGCCAGGGCCATGAAAAATATGGGATTATCACGTCTGTACCTGGTGAATCCCGGCTGTAAACTGGACAAGGAGGCCTGGATAAGGGCCACCAGTGCAACAGAAATTTTAGAAAAAATTATTATTGCCGATACTCTTAGTGAGGTAATAAGCGACTGTCAGCTGGTAGTGGGCACCAGTACCCGGGATCGGGGTATGAGCCTGCCTATTTTAACTGCCAGAGAATGCGGAGAAAAAATTGCCGCTGAAGCAGTTCAGTCTCAGGCAGCTCTGGTTTTTGGACAGGAAAGCTGCGGCCTGAGTGGTGAAGATTTGATGCAGTGTAATTTTCATGCCTATATTCCGGCCAACCCGGAATATTCGTCCCTGAATCTGGCGGCTGCAGTACAGACCTTTACTTATGAAATTTTTCAGGCGGCTGAGCTGGAACAGGCACGGCCTAAAGACTATCACTTTCATTATCCTGACAACCGTGATATGGCTTATTTTTATGGTCATCTGGAAAAGGTTCTAAAGGACGTTGGCTTTATTATTCCTCAGCATCCGGGGCAGATGATGCAGCGCCTGAAGCGGCTGTTTAATCGTGCCCGGCCGGATGAAAAAGAACTGAATATTCTGCGCGGCATTTTATCTGCGATAGAAAAACATACGGACCGTTTAACCGGCAAAACTGAGAAATAAAGCTCTGCTTATTTTTACTGGAGCAATTATTTCTCAGGCCGGTCGGGAAATAATAACTCTAATAAAAATACGCTGATGGAAGACTATCTGATTTTTGCGGCAATAGGCGGGCTTATTTTACTGACACTGTTTGTTAATAGTGTGGCCGAAGCCTGGGAGCAGAAACAACGTGAAAAACGCCTGAAAATCCTGGCCATTAAACGTGGTCTGGATAATATCAGTGACCTTCTGGAACGTCTGCAGGGCTGTAATATCGGTGAAGAAATACGCGAATTGCTGCTTAATGAGATTATGGCCCGTATCGAAATGATACAGCGTATTGATCGCAATTTTCGCGGGGTTGAGGCACTGATAGAAGAAGCCGGTGATGTCCAGGAAAAAAATAAAACCCCGCCTCCTCCAGATAACTTTACCATTAAAGACGAAAAAGATTTTAACAGCAAAATACGGGCCATCGGCCTGCTGATCCGCCAGCTGAATACCGGTTTCTGGTATTCAAAGGTTAAACCGCAGAAACTAAATGAGTATATTAAAAGCCTGAAAGTTTTGCGCTGTGAGATGATATTTCAGTTTTATTCCGACAAGGCTAATCGTGAATCTCAGCAGCACAAATATCTGGTGGCTCAGGAAAATTACCATTATATCCTGCATGCTCTAAAATCTTCAGGCGTATCTGATCATCCCAGAATTGCAGAGTTGACTGAACAGGCTGAATTTATGCTTAAAAAAACCAGTTCTGATCTATCCAGATATATGTCTGAGCGAACCACTCAATCCAGAAATGAAACAGAACAGGATCAGGAAGAAAATGACAATGGGCAGGAATCAGCAGAGTCAGATACTGAACTGCCAAAGCAGGAATCGCCCGGTAATGGGGCTGAAAACGGAGCTGGTACCTGAACTGGACAAATTCCAGTTAACCGCTAAACTTTCAAAATAAACGTTTTTAGAGCACAAACTAAAAACAAAAAATAAGAGTACAACTTGAAGAGCAAATGACACTTATGAGCGAACTTGATACTAAACGCCTGTTAATGCAGCTGGACAAAGCCATTAAGGAAATTAACAGGGATATTATTAATCCGGAAATCGCGGAATTAAAACTTACTGATCTGAACCCAGTAGTCACAATGGTGGCCCGAGCCAGGGCTGTTTATCTTAAAAGTCTTTTTAAAATGGCCACTGAGTCAGAAAATACCGTACCCTCCCCTGAACAGATTGAAAAACTAAAACAGTACCGGGAAACCTATGAAGAGCTGCTGCACGCTTCCAGTGCACTGGAAACTGCCATTGAACGGGGTTATCTTGACGTGCTCTGATTGTCTCGAGATTATCCTGCATTCCAGTCTATTGTACTAAGGTACAATATCTTTTCTTGCCGAACCCTCTATACTTTTCTGTAATAGTAGAAGTCTTTTCGTAAAAGAGGTGAAAAATGGCACAGTCAATTGGTCAGGTGATCTTTATATCCGGTACCGCAAAAGCCGTGGATTCGGCAGGTAATGAGCGTGTTCTGGAAATAAACTCAATGGTTTTCCTGGGGGAAACCATTGTAACCGGTGGTGCCGGCAGCCGTGTGCTGTTAAAAATGGATAATAACCAGACCATTACCCTGGGCCGTAACGACCGCCTGACACTGGATCAGGATATTTACGATCCCAACAGCCTGCCTCCTGAAGAAAGCATTGCCTCTGTAGAAGATATTCAACAGGCATTATTAAACGACCCTAATTTTGACCCATCTGAACTGGAAGCTACAGCAGCAGGCGGTGCCGGTGCTGTAGGCGATAGTACTGCCGAACCTGTCATTATTACCCATAATCTTACAGATGTCAGTTTTGATTTTCTTGAAACAGAAGGTGTTATTGAGAATCAGACAGTATCAGAAAATGAACAATTTCCTGTTGTTGAAATAAATACATCTGAAAATAATGGTGAAGAAGTCAGTATCAGTGCTTCAATAAGCCTGGATCAAGACATTACTCCAGATGACATAATTAATGCCAGCGAAGCAGGACAGAATATCACCATTACCGGCAGCACCGGTGGAGATGTTAAGGCCGGCGATACAGTGACATTAACCGTTAATGGACAGACTTATACCGGCAGTGTAGACGGCAGCGGTAACTTTGCTATTGATGTGGCCGGTTCTGATCTGGCCGCTGATCCGGATAGCACCATTGAGGCCAGTGTGACCACAAGCGATATTGCAGGTAATACCGCCACTGCCACGGATACTGAATCTTATACTGTAAGTATAAATCCACCAAACGCCCTGGATTCCACTATTACAACGGTAGAAGACACAGCATATACATACTCTCTTTCAGATTTTGGTTATTCCGATCCTGATGGTGATTCCTTAGTAGATATCAGAATAGATTCATTACCAGTAGATGGAGTACTTGAATTAAATAATGGCTCTAACTGGATTGCTGTTTCTGCTAACGAAGTAGTCAGTGCTAGCGATATAAATAATGGGAATTTACGCTTTGTGCCAGACTTAAATGAATCCGGAAGTAATCAGTATTCTGGTAATGGAACGGGTGATCAACAGGTAGATTATGCACAATTTGATTTCAGTACTTATGATGGTTTTAGCTGGAGTACATCATCAGCAACAATGACAATTGATGTTAATGCAATTGCTGATGCACCTGAACTTTCAATCAGTAATACTGCATCAGATGGTACTGAAATTATTAGTCTTATTGATTCACCTGCATCTGTAGGCTTAACAAAGACAGTTTATACCAATATTGGTCAGAATGGCTCAGTGCTTAATAGTGATGCACTGGAATCTCTTAGTGATAGTTTATCAGGAGGTGTAACATCAGTTAAGACCCAGCCATATAGAACGGGTGGTAATGGCCCCAATAATATTGCTGATGACAGTCTTGAAGTTACCACTGGAATTATTTACCTGAAAGCAGGGGATAGTTTATCTTTTAATGGTTATTTCGATGATTCGTTTAGAATTGAAGTTGGAGGTCAGTCATTAATAGAAACCACAGGAAATGCATGGGGTAATTATGATTCATCAAATACAAATGTAACGAATGTTGGTAATGGTACTGTCACAGGATCAGGTGATTTTGTTGCTGCGGTTACGGGCTATTATACATTTGAAATGTATATTTATAATCATGGCGGGCCTGGTGACCTGTCTGTAAATGCTGTACTTAATGGAATAGAAACACCTTTAAGCAGTAATAATTTCAATATTTATCCCGATATGGACAGTGTAGATGCAGCTGATGCGCAACACTCTGAGTTTCAAACTTATGCTGGATCTGATGGTGGCGTATATCCTGTAGTTCTTAATGAAGGTCTGGAACAGACTGATATTAAACTGTCAGCAATTGATTCTTCATTGACTGACTTAGATGGTTCAGAATCACTATCGTTAATTCTGGATAATATTCCTGAAGGCAGTACGGTATCAGATGGTACCAATAGTTATACAGCACCGGCTAATGCATCCGGTAGTGTTGATATAAGCAACTGGAATCTTGATTTATTAACGATTAATGTTCCTGATGTTAATACCACAACTAATTATACGTTAAATGTTATTGCAACCAGCACAGAAAGCTCTAATTCAGATACGAATACAGTAGTATCGAATATTGATATTACTGTTTATGACACACCACCAGCGGGTCCAACTGCACCTGATATAAGTGGTCCACAGAGAACTTCTGTTTCTGAGGAAGGTCTTGTTAATGGTCTGCCTGATACAGATGGAACATCTGATACCACAAACTCAGTTACCAGTAATGGTCAGTTTTCCATATCTGATATTAATGGAGATTCATTAACTGTCACCCTTTCAATTCCTACACAAAATTATACTTCAGGAGGAGAAACGGTCACCTGGTTACTGTCAAACAATGATCATACATTAACAGGCTCTACATCAACTGGAGATGTTTTTAAACTTGATATTTCTGATAATGGTGCATATACAGCTACATTATTAGGTGCCTTTGACCATCCTGATACAACAGTAGAAGATTTTATAAATTTCATTGTTGATATAACCGTTTCAGATGGGGCACTTTCATCGACTTCTTCATTAAGTATCAGTATAGAAGATGACTCAATAGAGGTTTCAGATTCAACAAATGAAGTACAGCTTCAGGCTCAAAATACTAATGTACAGCTTATTCTGGATACATCAGGTTCAATGGCCTGGACTATTGATGATGGTAATGGTAATCAAACAACGGGCCTTGCTATTATGCAGCAGTCCGTCACAGAATTACTAAATGAATATCAAAATCTTGGTAATGTATCGGTTAATATTGTTACCTTTTCTTCTTCTGCAAGTACCATTAGCAACCAATGGATGAGTGTTGCGGATGCTTTAACTTACGTAAATGGATTATCTGATTCTGATATGAGCGGAAGTACAAATTATGATGCAGCGCTTCTGGAGGTTATGGATAGTTTTAGTAATGACGGCAGCATAATAAATGCAAATAATGTCTCATATTTCTTAACTGATGGTACACCTACAGATGAAGTAAACGGTATAAATGGTATTCAAGCTGATGAAGAAGCGGCATGGATCAATTTCCTGAACAGTAATAATATTAATTCACTTTCTTTTGGACTCGGATCTGGAGCTACCCAGGCAAATATTGACCCTATTGCTTATAATGCATCAACATCACCTTCTACGGATGCTGATGGCGTAGTCGTCTCTAATGTCAGTCAATTACCTCCTATACTACGAGATACAGTAAACTCCTCTGTTTCAGGTGAAATAATTGATGGTGTTATAGGCAGCAGTATAGGTTTTGGTGGTGATGGTAATGGCTATTTTGAATCTGTTACCATTGATGGAAGTGTCTATACCTATCATCCTGATACTAATTCTGTTTCTGTTGTTGGAACAAATAATAGTTCATATGATCCAGCGACCAATATACTAACGATAGAAACAGTTCTTAATGGTAAGTTTGAAATAAATGTTCTGGATGG
>JALVDE010000132.1 GCA_027009375.1 Gammaproteobacteria bacterium | reverse complement strand
AATATTATTTAAAAAGGAAGTAAAAGAAGAAAGTTTCTGATTAATAAATTGTAATGTTAAGCAATCAATACTAGCTTTAGTAATAAGAGGAGGAAATTCCTCTGCAGGGTACTGTTTGGTCTTAAAACCACTTAATTTAAAAGGGATTTAAATGTGATAAAAGTCTCTGGCCTGTTCATTATGATGTTTAGCCTGTTGCCATTTAATTTATTATGGTGTCAGTCAGTGTCTTTACCTGTCGACCTTCCAGTGATCATTAACGGTCAGCAACTACCTCGTTTTACGGGCAGAGATTTAAGCAATATAAGAGTTTTTTCTCTGAAAAATAATAAGCTTTCAGTTATTCCTTTTCAAATTGACCAGCGGAATTCACAACAGGACTGGGTCTGGAATGTAACACAGAATAACAGCCAGACTCATGATAATGAAGACCCTGAAAACCAGCAGGTATATGATCATAATGACCAACTGGTTTTTTTAACAGGTGATCTTGGGCAGCAGGCCTCACTATCCACGCTTGCTGGTCTGAAGGCCAGCATACTCCAGCAGGTACAGGTATCGACTGCAGAATCTGACTCAGCTCTGGGCTGGGTTTATATTGCCTATTATGATTCGAATCCACCGCCGCTGTCTCCTGTACACTATATGAGTTACCAGCCAAAGCCAGTGCAGGTAAACTCAGAAACTTATCAAATTTCATATTCGGAGCAATCTATTGCAGTAATAAATCAGCTCAGCATAAGCGGGCATGAATTAATTGACCGTTTTAAAATTAGAGGAAAAGCTGAAGTGGCTGTGCTGTTTTTTAACAGTAGTATTAAGTTTAATGAAGAAGAGGTAGATGGTTATCCTGTGGGGTATATTAACGGGCCGGTCAGAACTATCAAACGGGTGGTTAATTATGTGGATCTCGGGGCCGGTATGCGCTCTCCATCACTTAATTGTGACCACTTTTACTACCCGGATTATGTGCGTATACCTGTTTTGCTGTCCAGAAGTTTGGGGGTAAAAAAAATCATATTACGTATTGGACTGGATTATCATAATGTTAATTTCCAGTACTTTTATGCTCAGGGAGCAGATAATATCCAGTCTCTGAAAAGAAATCAGGGGCGTAATCTGTTATTAGGTTCAAACCGGTCACAATGGCATGTTTTAAGTGGTTCAGATTATTCTCTATTATCATTATTAGAGGTGCCTGATAATATTCTCTCCTTGCTGCGGGTATCTCCCTATATCCTGTATGAACCCAATCTTACTGATTTACCAGAAAAATATCCGGGCATGGAACCTGAGGCCGGTTTTAAAATTACAACCAGAAAAGAATTTCCACCTGGAGAATATATTGTTTATATGACTAATGTTTTAATGAATAAAACCTATAAGATGGGGACGGGGGAGCAGATAAATCAATTACTCACTAAGCCACTAAAAGTGGTCACGAAACCAGTAGTTTCAGGATATTAGTGAATATTAAGGATTGTTTGTAGTTACGGATACTGAAATGGAAGTGGCGTCCCCTAGGGGACTCGAACCCCTGTTACCGCCGTGAAAGGGCGGTGTCCTAGGCCACTAGACGAAGGGGACAATACCTGATTTGCTCAGATAATCAACGGACAACAATCTGCCTGAAGTCGATTATTTATGTCGCTTCGTAGCGATTAGCTAGAAAGTGCGCATATTATATGGCCGGTTCTGTGATTAGTCAAATAAAAATTCATTATATCCGTGCAGAAAACAGGGTATAGAAAATTCCTTGCTGCAGACCTTTGCTATAAATCAAAAGAGCTTCTGAAATATTAATTGTACATGGATAATCCGGCACGGTTTTTATATGATTAGAGTTGCCTTCTTACGCCGTTCTCGGCATTGATAACTATGGAAACAGAAATGAAACAGCCTACAAAAGATTTAGTTAAATCTCCCGCCTGGCAGGCACTAAAAGAGCATTATGAAGCGATTAAAGATGTTCATATGCGGGATATGTTTGCGGAGGATCCGCTAAGATTTGAAAATTTTTCTACCTCTGTTAATGATATTGTGCTGGATTATTCCAAAAACCGGATCAATGAAGAAACCATGCGTCTGCTTATGGATCTGGCACGTCAGGCTAAGGTAGAGGAATGGCGGGATCTGATGTTTTCCGGAGAGCCGATCAATTCCACTGAACATCGTTCTGTTTTACATACTGCACTGAGAAACCGTTCCAGTAAACCCATTCGTGTTAATGGGCGTAATGTCATGCCCGGAATTAAGGCAGTGCTGGCCCATATGCGGGACTTTTCTGAACAGGTACGCAGCGGAGAATGGCGTGGTTATAATGGTGCCCGGATAAAAAGTATTATCAATATCGGTATCGGCGGTTCCGATCTGGGACCGCATGTGGTGTGTGAATCTATGAAACCCTATTCACAGCGGGGTCTGGATGTTTACTTTGTTTCCAATGCCGATGCCACTCACCTGGTGGAAACCTTGAAATGTGTCGAACCGGAAACTTCTCTGTTTGTTATTGCCTCTAAAACCTTTACCACCCAGGAAACCATGCTCAATGCTTTCAGCGCCCGTAAGTGGTTTATGGATCTGGTGGGTAATGAAAAAGCCATAGAAAAGCACTTTGTGGCGGTGACGACGAATGTTGAACTGGCCACCAGGTTTGGTATTAATGAGGCCAATACCTTTGAATTCTGGGACTGGGTAGGCGGTCGCTATTCACTCTGGTCTGCTATTGGACTGTCTATTGCACTGTATCTGGGGATGGACCACTTTGAGTCTTTACTTGAAGGTGCCTACGAAATGGATCAGCATTTTCTAAAGACGCCTCTGGAGGAAAATATTCCGGTTATTATGGCTTTACTGGGGGTCTGGTATAACAACTTTTTTGATGCCCAGAGTCATGCCATTATGCCTTACAGCCAGTACCTTGAACGTCTGCCTGATTATCTGCAGCAGCTGGATATGGAAAGTAATGGTAAAACCATTGACCGTAACGGCCACCGGGTGAATTATCTGACCGGACCTATTATCTGGGGGCAGTCCGGAACCAACGGCCAGCATGCTTTTTTCCAGTTACTGCACCAGGGCACCAAGCCTGTACCGGCTGATTTTTTAATACCGGCTTTAAGCCAGAACCCTTTAGGTCTGCATCACCGGGTATTATTTTCTAATTGTCTGGCACAGACCAAGGCCTTGATGCTGGGTAAAAAATATGCAGAAGCCGTGGAAGAAATGCGCCATCAGGGCTACTCCCAGGACGAGATTGAAGAAGTCATTCAGCACAAGGTGTTTGACGGCAATAAACCGACTAATACCATTATTTTTGAACGTCTGACACCTAAAACACTGGGTTCCATACTGGCCATGTATGAACACAAGGTGTTTGTCCAGGGAATTATCTGGAACATTAACTCCTTTGACCAGTGGGGTGTGGAATACGGTAAGGTTCTGGCCGGCCAGATACAGAAAGACCTTTCAACTCCAGGGGATGTTGAAAACCATGATTCCTCCACCAATGGTCTGATCAATTATCGTAAGCGGGTTTACTTCGACGAACTGGATAAAAACAAACTGGACTAAATCTGCGTCCATTCCCAATATGCCCTCTCCTTCAGGGAGAGGGCTAGGTTGAGGGGAAATCTCGATAAATTGAAACCTTTCTGTAGGTTCTTACTTACTTTGCTAGGTAAAAACCAGTATATTCGCTACATATCTTTGCTATTCTTTTAGAACTTACCTAAACTTTGAGCCAGTTCCTTGATTTATGCAACAGGTTTTCGGGTTTATGCGCTCTGTCATTTTTATATATTTTGCTCTAATATTTCTATTTAATAATGCCTGTGCTCAAACTATAACTCAGACAGAGGTATCTGCTGATGATCGCTCTGCTGATAACGTCAAACCTATCCGGGTTATTTTCAGTTCCTATACTCCACCCTATGTTTTTGAAAACGGTAACGGCATTGTTATTGATATTGTTACTGAAGCCCTGAAGCCGGCGGGCTATAAAGTCGTACCTGTTTTTCTGCCTCTGGGTCGGGGATTTAAAATGTTTGCCG
>JALVDE010000131.1 GCA_027009375.1 Gammaproteobacteria bacterium | reverse complement strand
GAACAGAGTGTCCTAATGGTGCGAAGTCCGCATAACCACGTACATCAATGGCGTGGTGTGGGCAAGCTTTAACACAGGAATAACATTCCCAGCACATGTTCGGTTCAATGTTGTATGCACGACGGTATGTTGGGTCAATGTGCATGATGTCTGATGGGCAGATATCAACACAGTGGCCACAGCCGTCACAGCGAGTCATGTATACAAAAGTTGGCATTCTTTTTCTCCTTAACTTTTGTTAATCGATTAATAATGGTGTGGGGGTTCGCTTTTGATACCAAGCCCCATATTAGGTGGGTTTTTACCCATGTATTCTGGAATATCAGGATATCTGGACTGCAGTGCTGGGTCAGTTAAGTCACCAACGTCAGGCAGGTTTTCCTGTGAACCGTCAAGCTTAGTCAGACGCTTCTGATAAGCAGCAGCAGGCTTGAAGAACATGTGTGCAAATTTAGACCATAATACCGTACTGAACAGAGTAGTAGCAGAAAGGATAAACAGTACGAAGAATAACAGACCAGAACCTTCAAGACCGCCGCCAGTGATTGACCAGATTAAACCCCAGGTAACCATCATTAATGCAGAAACAATGAACAGATCGGCTTTTGACAGCTGATACCATTTATGACCTTCAGCAGACACATCAACACGAATCACAAACCAGAACCAGTAACCGCCCAGAGCCAGTGAAGCTGCACCCAGGTGCCATAAAAAGCCCCAGATACCGGCATCAGCATTTCCGGCATAACCGAATATCAGAACCACAGTAGATACGATGAAAGTAATAAAGCCATACATGGTAAACAGGTGTGACAGTCTACGTTGCGGGTTTGCAAATTCAGAGGAAGTCAGCACTTCGCTTAGTACAACACCCACAGCAGCTGAGGTTTTATCACCACTGCTGAGGCTACGTCGGGCATTTTTCTGCTGTTTCTGTGTAGTTTCAAAAAAGTATTTGGCACTTTTCTTGTGGACTACGTCTACAATTGTACCAACGACAACTAATAGAAACATTAAAATTACATAACCTTGCATCATTTCGGGTGAAATGGATGTTGCAAGGTCTGCGAACGGATTTGTGGTTAACATTTACAGCGCTCCTTAAACATTTAATTAAATTCTGTACGTGAATTATAAAGGCGAGTAATTTTAACACAATATTCATAATGATATATATCTTTAGCCATTTTATTTTAAATATTTTACATGGAATTCCCTGCTGATAATGGGAACAATTATCATTAACCTTGTTCATACCCCCTGTTTATGAATGACTTTATGGTTTTTGCTATTGAATGCTGGTTTTATAAGCAACTCCCGGCTCAATAAGCGGCCATTATTCTCCATTTTATTTAAATACAGCAACGCCGGGTAAAACCACCATACCCCCCTTTTGGGGTATGCGTACATAACCCTGTGGCCATGTGGTGATTGCTATTTGGATATTATTTTATACTATGAAATAATGCCGCAACCATCTGCCGTCAACCATAAAAAACCAAACCGGATTACCCATGCTACAGACTCAAATTATCCCTGTTACTCCTTACCAGCAAAACTGCAGTCTGCTCTGGTGCGACCAGACTAATGAAGCCGCCCTGATTGATCCCGGAGGGGACACGGAAATTTTAATGCAGGCCATTGAGGAAAAAGATCTGAATCTGACCCAGCTCTGGCTGACTCACGGACACCTGGATCACATTGGCGGTACCGAAGAACTGACCCGAACCACCGGCGCCAGAATAGTCGGGCCTCATAAAGATGATTTTTTCTGGATTGATTTGCTGCAGCAGCAATGTGAAATGTTTAACTTTCCAGCAGTCAATACATTTAAGCCCAATCAATGGCTAAATGAAGGCGATACCCTGACCCTGGGCCGGGAATCCTTTGAAGTTTTACATACCCCCGGCCATACTCCCGGACATATTGTAATTATTCACCATCCGAGTAAAACCGTCTGGGTGGGTGATGTTCTGTTTAAAAACTCCATTGGCCGCACCGATTTTCCCCGGGGCAATCACGAAGACCTGATCCAGGCCATTAAAACCAAACTCTTTGCCCTGCCCGGCGATTACCGCTTTGTACCCGGCCATGGCCCCGGCGGTACTCTGGAAGAAGAAAAACGGCACAATCCTTTTTTAAAGTAACAGCCGAAACACTGATGCCGAAAGATAGCTTATAGACATTTTAACAGGATGCTATATAATTTTTGATAATCGTACAGTAATTATCAAAAATTATGAAAATACAGCCTTTACCTTTATTTATACATTCTGTTCCTGCCGGCTTTCCCTCTCCGGCAGATGATTATCTGGAACAGTCTCTGGATCTGAACCGTTATCTAATCCGTCACCCGGCTGCCACTTACCTGGCCCGAGCCAAAGGCCATTCCATGACTGGACGGGGTATTTTTGACGGTGATCTGCTGATAGTGGATCGTGCTCTGGAAGCCGGACATAACCAGATTGTAATAGCCGCACTGGATGGGCAGCTGACCTGCAAGATCCTGGACAAACAGCATCAATGCCTGCGTGCAGCCAATAAAAACTACCCGCCCATTGCCATTAGTGAGTTTTCTGATTTAATTATTGAAGGTGTGGTGATCCATTCCATACGCCATCATACCCCACCGGTATCCTGAACAGGGCCATCTGAATGTTCTGTCTGGTTGACTGTAACAGCTTTTACGCCTCCTGTGAGCAGGTTTTCCGTCCCGATTTACGGGGTAAGCCGGTGGTGGTGCTGTCTAATAACGACTGTTTTATTGTTGCCCGTTCTGCCCAGGCCAAGGCACTGGGCATTGGGGATTTACAGACCGTTTTTGATATTAAGTCCTGGCTGCATAAAAACAGGGTCGCAATTTTTTCCAGTAATTACCCGCTTTATGGTGATCTCTCCAACCGGGTAATGGAAACTCTGAGGCTGTTCTCTGCCCATATTGAAATTTACAGCATCGATGAAATGTTTTTATTTCTGGATAATATTAAAAATGCATCGCTTAATGATTATGGCCGTACTATTAAAAATACCGTGTACAGGCACACGGCCCTGCCGGTAGGAGTCGGCATTGCCCCGACCAAAACCCTGGCCAAGCTGGCCAGCCGGGCGGCCAAAGACATTAAAAAATGCCGTGGAGTGTGCGTACTGGATACGGCAAAAAAATGGGACTGGATGAAAAAAAGAACTCCAGTCAATAAAATCTGGGGCATATCCTCCCGCTTTGCCCGGCGACTGGCGGATTTAAATATTTATACCGCTCTGGAACTGGCCAGTGCGGATCCCAAATACATTCGCCGTCATTTTAATGTCTGTGTAGAACGTATTATTGAGGAACTGAACGGTCATCCCTGCCTGTCTCTGGAGGAAGTCCCAAATCCCCGTAAGCAGATTTACTGCACCCGTTCTTTTGCCAAAAAAACCAGTCAGCTCCAGCCCATACTGGATGCAGTCAGTCTGTATGCCGCCCGTGCCTGTGAAAAACTGCGCAGCCAGGAGTCACTGGCCGCTTCTGTTCAGGTGCTATTGTACAGTTCTACTTATCAGAGTAATTACTATAACAGCAGTAAAGTCGTACAGTTACCCTGGCCCAGTGATGATACCCGGCTGATCTCCCAAATAGCCCGTCAAACCATACAGAAAATGATCCGCCCCAATGTATTTTATATGAAAGCCGGTATCGGCCTGCTGGAACTCAGCCCCAAACAACACCAGCAGTTAGACCTGTTTCATCCTCAGCAGTCGCATAAAACCGATCAGTTAATGGCGGTTATGGATAAGATTAATCATTATTACGGTAAGAATTCTATCTATCTGGCTGCAGAGGGCGTGCATAAAAAATGGGCCATGCGCCAGGCTTATCGTTCTCCGGCTTATACCAGTTGCTGGAGGGAGATTCCGGAAATTAAGTGTTAAGGGTTAAGTGTTAAGGGTTAAGTGTTAAGGGTTAAGGGTTAAGGGTTAAGGGTTAAGGGTTAAGGGTTAAGGGTTAAGGGTTCAGTGTTCAGCGTTCAGCGTTCAGCGTTCAGCGTTCAGCGTTCAGCGTTCAGCGTTCAGCGAATTA
>JALVDE010000130.1 GCA_027009375.1 Gammaproteobacteria bacterium | reverse complement strand
TGGATATTTTTAATAACATGATCCGCTGACAGCACCAGCATGACATCATCGGCGGAATCTTTTTTACTCTGAATATATTCTGCTGCCGCACAGATGGCCGGAGCGGTATTGCGCCCCACCGGCTCCAGAATAATCTTGTCCACGGCCACCCCGATATCCTGCATCTGCTGGGCCACCAGGAAACGATGCTCCTCATTACAGACGATAACCGGTGCCGCCAGTTCAGGCACACCTTCCAGGCGGGTCATGGTTTCCTGCAGCATGGTCTGTTCGCCATACAGGGAGAGAAACTGCTTGGGATTCAGCTCCCTGGACATAGGCCATAAACGTGAGCCTGAACCGCCGGACAAGATTACTGGGATGATCATAAAAACGTTTTCCTGGTTTTATTTTTTATATTTTCTGCTGACAGTAGTCGTTTAGGACCTGGCTGCTATTCACCTATAGGCAAATTAAAATCTTTAATCAGGCCATCTGCTTCCTGCATTATATAGTCTTTAAATACCTTCGCAATAGGTGACAGGCGCTTTCCCTCGCGCTGTACGACATACCAGTGACGGTAGATTGGAAAGCCTTCTACATTAATAATATTAAGCGTCTTTGCCCGCAGTTCAATTTCCAGGGTATGCAGGGAGACAATTGCCAGGCCCAGGCCTTCTTCTGCCGCATGTTTAATGGCTCGGTTATTACTCATATCCATCTTGGTCTTAAACTTGAGGTTATGCTCTTTAAAAAACCGCTCCACCGCACTGCGGGTGCCGGAACCCTCTTCCCGGATCACAAATTCCTCACGCGCCAGCTCCTTTAAACTGACTTTCTTTTCACGCACCAGATAATGCTCGGGATGAGCCACCACCACTAAAGGGTTTTCCAGAAAGGGCCGGGCCGTCAGATTATGCCCTTCGGGGGGGCGGCCCATAACCACCAGATCGCACTCATTTTTCTCCAGCAGTTCCAGCAGTGTACTGCGGTTAGTCACATCCAGCGAAATGCTGATTTTAGGATACACCCTGGCAAAGCGGGCCAGCATGCGGATCACAAAATGATTGGCAGTACTGGCTACCGCCAGTTTTAAATGCCCCTTGTGCAGACTTTTCATCTGGCTGATGGTTTCTTCCAGATCCAGCAGCTGCTGCATAGTGCTGCGGGCGTAGTTATACATTTCATTGCCGACTTCCGTCAGGTAGAGCTTTTTACCGAGCTTTTCTATTAACGGGGTATTGGCCTGCTCTTCCAGCTGCTTAATCTGCATGGAGACAGCCGGCTGGGATAAATGCAGCTCCTTAGCGGCACTGGTAAAATTAAGGCGTCGGGCAACCACTTCAAATACTTTAAGTTGTCGAAAAGTAAGATTCATATTGTCTTTTTTCCACTATTCTTGTCTAAAACCTAATATACCATAAGCAATAACTTATGGTAACAATCAAAAAATAAAGTTTTACTTTATAGTAGTTTTAAATTATATTTCCCTACACAGTTTGTAAGGGTACTTTATTTGTAAATTCCTCCATTCACAAATCAGGCCTATTACAACCGAATTTTTAACCCCCATTTAAAGGAAACGGACAAATGGCATTATTAGACCAAACAAATCGTTACTCCGATTTAAGTCTGAACGAAGACGAATTATTAGCTGGCGGCAATCACATTCTGGTTGCTTATACTATGGAACCTGCTGAAGGTCATGGTTACCTGGAAGCAGCAGCTCACTTTGCAGCTGAGTCCTCAACTGGTACCAATGTTGAAGTATCCACCACTGATGACTTCACCAAAGGTGTTGATGCTCTGGTATATGAAATTGATGAAGCCAAAGGCATCATGAAAATTGCCTACCCGAACGAACTGTTTGACCGTAATGTTATTGATGGTCGTGCCATGATAGTTTCTTTCCTGACCCTGACTATTGGTAATAACCAGGGCATGGGTGACATCAAGCACTCTCAAATGCAGGACTTCTATGTTCCACCTCGCATGCTGCAGTTATTTGACGGTCCTTCCAAAGACATCTCCGATTTATGGCGTATTCTGGGTCGTCCAGTTAAAGATGGTGGTTATATTGCCGGTACTATTATTAAGCCTAAATTGGGCCTGCGTCCTGAACCCTTTGCGGAAGCAGCTTACCAGTTCTGGCTGGGCGGCGACTTTATCAAGAACGATGAGCCTCAGGGTAACCAGGTTTTCTGTCCTATGAAAAAGGTTATTCCATTAGTAGCGGATGCCATGAAGCGGGCCCAGGATGAAACCGGCGAAGCCAAATTATTCTCAGCTAATATCACTGCAGACGATCACCATGAAATGTGTGCCCGTGCAGACTATGTTCTGGAAGTCTTTGGTGAAGATGCAGACAAAGTTGCATTCCTGGTTGACGGTTATGTAGGTGGCCCAGGTATGGTAACTACCGCACGGCGCAACTATCCTAACCAGTACCTGCATTACCATCGTGCAGGCCATGGTGCAGTAACTTCTCCTTCTTCCAAGCGTGGTTATACCGCTTATATTCTGGCCAAAATGTCCCGTCTGATGGGTGCTTCCGGTATCCACGTGGGTACTATGGGTTATGGTAAAATGGAAGGTTCTCAGGACGACAAGATCATTGCCTATATGATTGAGCGTGACAGCTGTACAGGTCCTTTCTACCATCAGGAATGGTACGGTATGAAGCCTACTACTCCAATTATCTCCGGTGGTATGAACGCACTGCGTCTGCCCGGTTTCTTTGAAAACCTGGGTCATGGTAATGTCATTAATACAGCCGGTGGCGGTTCTTATGGGCATATTGACAGTCCTGCGGCAGGAGCCATTTCACTGCGTCAGGCTTATGAATGCTGGAAAGAAGGCGCTGACCCAATTGAGTACGCTAAAGAGCATAAAGAATTTGCCCGTGCCTTCGAATCTTTCGAACACGATGCAGACGCTCTGTACCCAGGCTGGAGAGACAAGTTAGGCGTTCACAAGTAAACCATTACTTGAGTATGCTTAATTAAGCGAACGAGTAACTGCTCAGCGTGTTTAGATTTTGTGACAGTTCAAGGCATTTTCGCACGGAAAATGTGAGCGTATATTAATACGCGACCATTTGAGTACGAAAATAACGCCGAAATGGTGCAAAAGATGAATACGCTGGGTAGTTACGCAGACAAAGCCTCTGTTTTCAGGGGCTTTGTTGTCTATAAAACCCCAATAAACACTAAAAAATCAGTGTTATTGCCAAATCATTTTAAACGCATTTCTCCGTAGAGCATCTGATGTCCAGTAAGCCTTGTTAAAGTTTCAGAGGCAGGACGCCGATGAAAAGCCCCCATGGATGGGTTCACGGCGTCTTTAACAAGGCTTACTGGATAGCAGATGCGGAGATAGATGAAATAAAATTATTCGGCAATAAAACTGGCCATCAGGAAAAGACCATGAGCGATCAAGATATTGAACAATACAAAATAACCACCGAACCCTTCTACAAGCCGCAGGAAGATGAAATTGAACTATACGGTGCCGCCTATGATGCGCGTCTTCCGGTCATGATTAAAGGCCCTACCGGCTGCGGTAAATCCCGCTTTGTAGAACACATGGCATGGAAACTGGGCAAGCCCCTGATCACCGTTGCCTGTAATGAAGACATGACCGCGTCCGATCTGGTGGGTCGTTATCTGCTTGATGCCAACGGTACCCGCTGGGTGGACGGCCCGCTGACCACCGCTGCCCGTATCGGCGCCATCTGTTATCTGGATGAAGTGGTTGAAGCCCGTCAGGATACCACCGTCGTCATTCACCCTCTGACTGACCATCGCCGCAACCTGCCGCTGGACAAAAAAGGGGAAATGGTTGAAGCTCACCCGGATTTTCAATTGGTGATTTCCTATAACCCCGGTTATCAGAGCCTGATGAAGGATTTAAAACAGTCCACCAAGCAGCGCTTTTCTGCCCTGGAATTTGACTACCCAACCGCATCGGTTGAAGCCAGCATTGTGGAACAGGAAGCCGGCATTGATGCGGATACCTCCGCCAAACTGGTTAAAATTGCCCATGCAGCCCGTAATCTGAAAGGCCATGGTCTGGATGAAGGTATCTCTACCCGTCTGCTGGTTTATGCAGCCAATCTGATGAACAAGGGTATCGCACCTAAATCAGCCTGCCGTATGGCTCTGGTTCGCCCTATTACTGATGATGTTGATATTCGTGATACGCTGGATCATGCTATTGACAGTGTTTTTGCCTGATACTAATCACCCATATAAAAAACCGCCAATATAAAAACCGGTGAGCATAAGTAATGACTGATACTGAAACCATGACCATACTGGAAAGTTACCGCGTCCAGTTAAAATGCAGTTTTGAACAGATTGATAATGTCTTTGACGACTGTCTGGAAGAAGCGCTGCTGACCTTTAGTGAGCAGGGGGTGAAAGACTACCTGTCCGGCGCCTCATTAGTATGTATGATTGGTCGTGGTTTTGAGCCGGTACTGGTGTATATGGAAGAACTGCCGCAGATTGTCCGCCATACGGACGAAAGCATGCTTAATGTGATATCCAGATGTGTCTGGGATCTGTCCCGTACACCCAATGGCAAATCCATTCTGCCGTTTTTGCAGTCTCTGCCGGAAGCCGCCCGCCGTCTGGGCAGTACCGAACAACTGCAACATTATATTGATGTTGTTTTCGATATGATGAAAAACACGACTCGTTCCATTCATGGTCATATCGACACCATTCCCAGTGACGGCTTACCGGAATTTCTCAACCATGCCCCGTACCTGCTCAATCAGTTGTCTATTGAAGGCTTGCGTAACTGGGTTCAATACGGAGCAGATAACTACCGCAACCATCCGGAACGCCAGAAAGATTATTTCAGTCTACAGTCTGCTGACAGTCGTGCAGTATTACAGCGTGAACGCCACGGTACTCTGTTTTCTGATAATGAACGTAAACTAAACTTATACCTGAAAAGCCTCTGGGAAGACAGCGACCATTTTGTACCCTATTCCATGGGCTGGGATGAATTACGCAAGCCCATACCTTATTATGACAGCCTGGGTATTCGTGTGCCTGATGTCTATGACGACAAGGACGAAATCCGAGGTATTGATCGCTATCGGGCCACCATTGCCCATATTGCCGCCCACAGACGCTGGACAGAAGCGGTTTTTGCGGATAATTTCAGCCCTTTTCAGCGTATTGCCATCGAAGTATTTGAAGATGCCCGGGTAGAATACCTGAGCATTAAAAAATACCCCGGTCTGCACCGTATCTTTATGGCCCTGCATCCTATACCACCGGAAGATTTCTGCGATGAAGAACATAATTCCTGTCTCCGCTATCGCCTGGCAATGCTGTCCCGCGGCCTGCTGGATCCGAACCACGGCTATAAACACAAAGCCATTAATGACTTTATCGGACGTTTCCATGAAATTATGACTCAGGGCAACACCAGCACCAAAGACATGATTCAGTTAGGGATCTCCTTTATTGCCCGTACCAAACAGGCCAGTGACTCCTTCCCTAATGTGATATTTGATTATACTGAAGTGGATTATCGTGATGATAACCGCCATATGTGGAAGTTTATTGAAGAAGGCGATGAAGAAGAAGCCTTTGACGACAGGAAAGAATTTGAACGTGATGAACACGAAGTGGACAAACTTCCACCACGTCATTATCCGGAATGGGATTACAACACCAAAACCTATCGTCCGGACTGGGTCAGCCTGTATGAGAAACTGCACTATAAGGGCAGTCCTGAAAAGATTGATCAGATCCTGGCCAAGCACGATGCTCTGGCCAAACGCCTGAAAAAACTGCTGGAACTGTTAAAACCCCAGCAAATGGTACGTATCCGCTACCAGGAAGACGGTTCTGAACTGGATCTGGATGTGGCAATCCGTTCCCTGATTGACTTTAAGAGCGGGCATACCCCGGACCCACGTATTAATATGAGCCATCGTAATGACGGTCGTGATATTGCAGTTATGCTGCTGCTGGACCTGTCCGCATCCTTACATGAAGTACCCGAAGGCAGTGATCTGTCACTGCTGGAACTGAGCCGTGAAGCCGTCTCATTGCTGGCTTTAACCA
This sequence comes from Gammaproteobacteria bacterium, assembly GCA_027009375.1. Lineage (GTDB taxonomy): Bacteria > Pseudomonadota > Gammaproteobacteria > GRL18 > GRL18 > JANELJ01. The sequence goes on along the minus strand of JALVDE010000130.1, from coordinate 7,746 downwards.
TTGAACAGTTAAATGATCCCTTTGCCATTGCCGGTTTTCATTCTGATACCCGCCACAATGTCCGTTATCTGCACATTAAAGGTTATAGTGAACACTGGGATGATGAGGTCAAGGGCCGCCTGTCCGCCATGGAGGCCGGATTTTCTACCCGTATGGGTGCACCCATCCGTCATGCTGCCCATTACCTGGAAAACCAGCCGGCAGACAAGAAGTTACTGCTGATAATGACCGATGGTGAACCTTCGGATATTGATGTGGATGATGACCGTCTGTTAATTGAGGATACCCGTAAAGCCGTTGAAGAGCTGTCCAGTAAAAATATTCATACTCACTGCATCAGTCTGGATCAGAAAGCAGATGAGTATATTGGTGACATCTTCGGCAAAAATGGCTATACCGTCATCGATCATGTAGAAAAACTGCCGGAAAAACTGCCTCAGTTATTTATGGCATTAACCAAGTAACACAAATCAGGTAAAAAACGTGCTTTTTGCCAACTGCTTACAGATTTTTCCAGATAAAAGTCTATACTCTGAATTCAGAGGGTTATTATTTATCTGGAATAATCAATGAAAGCTGTATTTCCGCGCCAGGCCTTTAAAATCCTGGTATCAGTAATAATTTTTACCGTTTACATCAGCCTGTTTTTTGCAGTTAGTGCACAGGCGAACCATAATCACCTGATCACCTCAGAAACACTTTCTGATGAACCCATTCAACCCCTGCATGCTCACGAAGACCTTGATCCTGAAAAAATCACCCTGGGACGCCGCCTGTTTTTTGATAAACGCCTGTCGAAGGATAATTCCATCAGCTGTTCCAGCTGTCACAACCTGGCTCACGGAGGTACAGATAACCTGCCGTTTTCTACTGGCGTCAACGGCACCACAGGTAAAATTAATACCCCCACCGTTTACAACACCCATCTTAACCTGGCCCAGTTCTGGGATGGCCGAGCTTCTAACCTGATCGAACAGGTCAGCGGCCCCGTTGAAAATCCACTGGAAATGGCGGCTAACTGGCCTGATATTATCCGCAAGCTGGACCAGGATAGGGATTTTATGCGCCGTTATAAAAAAGTCTACGGCAATAAGCTTAAAGCAGACAATTTAATCGACGCCATTGCCACTTTTGAAAAATCACTAAACACTGTAAATTCCCCTTTTGATCGTTTCCTGGCCGGTGATAAAAATGCCATATCAGCACAGGCCCGTGAAGGTTACCAGATATTTAAATCCTACGGTTGTACCGCCTGTCATCAGGGCGCTAATGTGGGTGGTAACATGTACCAGAAAATGGGGGTCATGGCTGACTATTTTGAAGAACGTGGCACCCCGATTACCGAAGCCGACCTGGGTCGCTACAACGTCACCCACGATGATTATGACAAGTTTACCTTTAAGGTGCCCAGTCTCAGGCTGGTGGTTCTGACGGCACCCTATTTTCATGATGGCTCCGTTAGCAGTCTGGAACAGGCCATAAATAAAATGGCCCGCTATCAGCTGGGCAGAGAAATTTCTGCAGAGGATGTGCAGAAGGTGATTACCTTTCTGAAAACTCTGGTCGGTGAGCATAAAGAGCTGACTCAGTCAGCGGCCGAATAAGCTTATGAAAAAAGAACAGTACGCACTTATCACCTATCTGCTGTTTTTTGTGGTCACGGCCACCGTGGTTTCAGTGCTCTATAAACGCAATCAGCAATTACAGGAATATGACCTGATCCAGAATAAGCTGGAACAGCTCAAGGAACTGGATGCCCGTATTGACCGTGACTTGCTTCTGAACCTGTCTTTTTATTCCTCCAATTATGATGCTCTGGCAGAGTCCAGTACCCGCATAGACACCCTGCAGCGTGAGATAACTAAACAGACGACCAGGTTTTCCCAGGATGAACCTGAATTTAAAACGGTACTGCAGCAATACATACAAAACAGCACCCGAAAAAAACGCCAACTGGAACGCATAAAATCACTTTCTTCCAGTATCAAAAATACCCTGCAATATCTGCCTACAGTCATTAATGAATTAAGCCATAAAATTACCGCTTCCAGGCACGATCCGGAAGATCTGCGTTTTAGAATCAACCAGTTATTCGGTGTGTTACTGGATTACAATATTTTTCCCCGTCACGATAAAAAACAGTTACTGGAAGAAAAAATTGCAGAACTTGAAAGCCTTTCTAATCATATCTACCAGAAAGATCTCAACAATATCCTGTCCCATATTCAGGCTAATCTGAGAATGAAAAACCAGATGGAAAATATGCTGCGCAGCTATAACAAAATGAACATTAATAAAGAACTGTCCCGGTTGCAGATTATCCATACCAACTATTTTACAGAACAGACCAAAAATTCCTATATTATTAACCTGGTGCTCATTATTCTCTCAGCCCTGTTATTTATCAGCCTGGGCTATGTGATCCAGAACCTTAAAAAAGCCCATATACGAGCCAGGATTAACCATGCCCGGCTGTATGATGCTATAGAAAACATTAACGAAGCCTTTGCCCTGTTTGATGCAGAGGATAAACTGGTGCTGTGGAACCGTCAGTTTGAACTGTTTTACCCTAAAATCAGAAAACAGATCAGGGAAGGTATCAGCTACAATGAACTGATGGCAGCTGCAGAAGCACTGGGCCAGTTTAAAAATAATAATATTCCTCGTTTACATACCAGCAATGATCTGCAGGGCCACACCAAAGAACTGGAATACCTTGCCGATGGTCGCTGCTTCCTGACCAGTGACAGTAAAACCTCTTCCGGCGGTACCGCCTGTGTGCGTATTGACATCAGTGACCAGGTTAAACTGGAAGAAAAAATTATCTGGCAGGCAAACTACGATGCCCTGACCCGTCTGCCTAATCGTACCCTGTTCCTGGATCGACTGGCCCAGGCTATCCAGCATGCCAAACGCGATTCAACCCTGTGCGCTCTGCTGTTTATCGATCTGGATAAATTTAAGGACGTGAATGACACCCTGGGGCATGATGTGGGTGATATCCTGCTGGTGGCTGTGGCCGAGCGCCTGTCCAGCTGTATTCGTAAAATAGACACGGCCTCCCGACTGGGCGGAGATGAATTTACCATTATTCTGCAGGAAATTTCCAGTACTCACGATGCCGCCAGTGTGGCCATCCATATTATTAAAAAACTGGAGGAAGTCTTCCAGATTGGCGAACATGAAATCTTTATCAGCGCCAGTATTGGTATCACGGTTTATCCTGATGATGCCAGAAATTCAACCCAGATGTTAAGTAATGCAGATATGGCCATGTACCAGGCCAAGGAAGCGGGTAGAAATACCTATCGTTTCTATACCGAAGAAATGAACCAGGAAATGAAAACCCGCCTGCAGCTTGAAAAAGACATGCGTAATGCCCTGGCACGCAATGAGTTTGTGCTGGAATACCAGCCCATTATCGATAGCCAGAGCAATAAAGTGGTCCATGCCGAAGCTCTGATCCGTTGGCAACATCCGGAACTGGGCCGTATTGCACCGGATAAATTTATACATCTGGCAGAAGAAACCGGCTTTATTATTCAGCTGGGAGAATGGGTGTTACGCACTGCTGTCACCCAGATGAATCAATGGTTAAAGGACGGTCTGCAGCCTTTTTCTGTAGCAGTCAATATTTCTTCCAGGCAGCTGGAATCCGATATTTTAATTAAACTGCTCAGCGAACTATTAACTGAAATTCCTCTGCCAAGACATGCTCTGACCCTGGAAATGACAGAAAGCCTGTTAATTGAAAATTCCAGCCGTTCCAATAATGCCCTGGAAAAATTCCGTGAACTGGGGGTCAACCTGTCTATTGATGATTTTGGTACCGGTTATTCCTCACTGAGTTATTTAAAACAGTTCCCCGTGGATATTTTAAAAATTGATAAGTCCTTTATCCATGATATTACCCAGGATAAGGATGATGCCATTCTGACCAATGCGATTATTGACCTGGCCCATAACTTTAACCTGAAGGTTATTGCTGAAGGTGTTGAAACCATACGCCAGTTAAACTTTCTGAAACAGAACGGCTGTGACATGATACAGGGCTATTATTACAGCCAGCCCCTGCCTGCTGATGATTTCTACCACTATTGTCTTAAACAGAACCGGCAGCAGAATTCTCTAAAACCTTCTAACGGAACCTGAATAATGATTATTGATCTGATCCGTCACGGCAGCCCGGTAGGTGGAAAAATGTATCGCGGCCACAGTATTGACCACCCCCTGTCTGAAGAAGGCTGGCAGCAGATGCGTGAGTGTGTAGGGGATTATAATCTATGGGATGTGATCATCAGTTCTCCCCTGCTGCGCTGCAGTGAATTTGCCCGGGAACTGCACCAGCACCATAATATTCCTCTGGAAATAATGGATAACCTTAAAGAAGTAGGTTTCGGCTGCTGGGAAGGTAAGGATGCCAATGATATTGACCGGGAAGAGTTTTTAAATTTCTATCATGACCCCATGAACAATCGCCCTGAAGGCAGTGAACACCTGGAAGATTTTATTAACCGGGTAGTACAGAGCTGGAAGAAAATTCTCTGTGAACATCATGGAAAACATATTTTAATTGTTGCCCATGCCGGTGTTATACGGGCGGTTATTGCCCATATTCTCTACAGTGAACCAGTAGGTATGTATAAAATTGCTGTGGAAAACGGCAGGATCTGCCGTATAGAAGTGACCGAACGTTCCGGCCCGGTTTTAAAAATATTAAATGGGACATTGTAAATAACAGCCTTAAAACATAATCCTAAAAGAATATAATAAACCTATATTACTAAACCAATTAAGGCCGCTGCTTCCGCAATTTCCACACAGGCGCCAATAGTATCCCCTGTCATGCCGCCAATCCTTTTAAGCATCATCGCTCTCAAACCGTAGAGTGCCGCAAACGCCAGCAGCAATGCCCAGAAACCGGCCACCATAAGACTCAGCAGCAGGCTGATGGTTAACACACTCCACAGAACTTTCTGAGCCGGCATCTGTTCCAGAATAGTCGAGCCCAGACCGGACTCACGCACATATTCAGTTGACATAAACAGAGCCAGGATCACGGCCCGGGAAAACATGGGTAATACCAGAATAAAAGCACTCTGCCCGCTTTTAAATAAATAACTCAGCACACTCCATTTCAAAAGCAGCACCAGCACCACCACAGCCACACCAATGGGACCACAGTAGGGATCTTTCATAATCTCCAGGGTACGACTGCGACTGTGCTGCCCGCCCACCCAGGCATCTGCGGTGTCGGCCAGGCCATCCAGGTGCAGACCTCCGGTAATTAAAACCCATAGAGTCAGCACAATAGCCGCCATAACATCTGCCGGGAAACCACTGGACAGAAACCACAACAGCTGCATTGTCAGCCAGAGCACACAGCCTATCAGCAGTCCCACCAGCGGATAAAACAGCATGGACTGACCAATTTCCTGCTGGCTGACATCACCTTTTAAGGGCACCGGGATCCGAGTTAAAAAACTCAGGGCAATAAAAAAAGAACGCAGTGAATTATTCATACCGGCTGGCCATGCTGTTTGAGCGTTGCTTTGGTTTCATTACCATTATAATAAACCTTAATTGCAGAACAACAGGCATAAGGCACTTCTATATTATGTATGGCAGTTAGGGGCATTTCCAGAATATGAGCCAGAATCACTTTCTGTACGCCCCCGTGGATCACCAGCAGGCTGTTCTGTACGGCCTCTTCCTGAATAATTTTCTGCCAGCACTCAATAACCCGATGACTAAAATCTGCCAGCGTTTCACCTTCAGGCGGAGAATATCTTAAGGGTTCAGACCAGAAATTATGCAATGCCTGAGCTTCTGTCTGCTGGATCTCATCAATAGCCCGGCCATCCCATTGGCCAAAATCCAGTTCCTGCAATGCAGGCTCTATGGAGCAGGGTATCTGCTTCTGAGCTGAATAGTGTTGTGCAAAAGCGGCACAACGCTGTAATGATGAGCTGAACACCTGTTGAATATCCAGTGCTTCGGCAACCTGCTGCATTTGCTGCCAGCCTTCCCGGGTCAGGGGCGTGTCGGTTCTGCCCCGAAAAACCGGCCGGTCCTGCAGCGTGTCTGTGTCTTCTGTCCGGCCATGACGTAATAGATAAAAAGTTTTAGGCTTCACTTTTTGTTTTTCTTATTATTCACTCTGAGTACTGACTGAGGCGCTTTCAAAGGTCGCCATTTGATTGTGTAATAAACAGGCAGACTGGATAAGTGGCCAGGCCAAAGCTGCACCACTGGCTTCTCCAAGTCGCAGATTTAAATCCAGCAAAGGCTGTGCATCCAGTAACTGCAGCACTTTTTTATGACCAGCTTCACCTGACAGATGGGAAAAAATCAGCCACTCCTGACAGGCGGGGTTAATGCGTATGGCAAATAATGCCGCAACGGTACAGATAAAACCATCCACCAGAGAAATAATCCCCTGTTGTGCACAGGCCAGATAGGCCGCACACAGGGCAGCAATTTCAAAGCCGCCCAGTACCCTGAGTATTTCTTCGGCACTTCCAAGCTGGTGCTTATGCCAGTCCAGTGCCTGATTAATCACACTGATTTTATGTTTTAGTCCGGCATCATCAAGTCCCGTCCCTCTTCCGGCAATCTGTTCCGGCTGTAAATTTTCCAGAGCACAAACCAGTGCTGTAGCCGTCGTGGTATTGGCAATGCCCATTTCACCGGCAATTAACAGTGTTACACCTTCCTGCTTAAACTGTTCGGTTTTTTGCCTGACAAAATCAAACACCTGTTCAAACTGGCTTTGAGACATGGCATCCTGATACAGAAAATTATCTGAGCCGGGGCCTAAAGGATAATTTATAACATTCGGCAGCGGCTCCAGTTCAGTAATCAAACCCAAATTAACTATCTGCAAAGGCAGATTATGCTGTCTGGCCAGCACAGAAACCGCCGCACCGCCGACGGAAAAGTTGCGTACCATTTGTGCCGTTACCGATTGAGGAAAGGCCGATACGCCTTCATGAGCAATGCCATGATCAGCGGCAAAAATCATTATTCGTGTTTGACTAACATCCGGCATAAGACTTTTCTGTAATCCACTGATGCGTACCGCAAGAGATTCCAGTCTGCCCAGAGACCCCGGCGGTTTGGTCAGCTGCATCTGCCGCTGCTCTGCCCGCTGTAGATAATCTCTGTCAGGAGGGCTTATTGTCTGTTGCAACCAGTCTATCATAGTGATACTTCAGGGGACTTCAGAGAGTGTTCCAGGCCAGCAATCACCAGTGTCACCCGGTCACTGATGCTGGCCAGTTCCTGATGCAGCCAGCCTGCTTCATCAACAAAGCGTCGGGTGAGTTCACCCATAGGTACCACACCCAGTCCGGTTTCATTGCTGACCAGGAAAATACTGGCTTTATGTTCCTGAAGAATGCTTAACAGAGCCTGTTTTTGCTCAGAGAAAAGATGGGGGTCACTATGGCATAGCAGATTACTTAGCCATAAAGTTAAACAGTCAATCAGAATCAGCGTGTTATGCTGATTATACTCGGCAAGCATACTGGCCAGATAGATTGGTTCTTCGACAATTATCCAGTGTGCCGGTCTGCGGATTTTATGCCGGGCAATCAGCTTTTTCATTTCATCATCATCGTCCGTGGCCGTTGCAATATAAACCACAGGAACATCATTATTATGAGAGTATTCAGCAATGCGTGACTCTGCCAGCCTGCTTTTACCGGAACGGGCACCGCCAAGGATTAGCTCAATCACTAACTG
>JALVDE010000129.1 GCA_027009375.1 Gammaproteobacteria bacterium | reverse complement strand
CCAATAATCAGGCTCACTGCTATAATATCGCCAAAGGTCTGACAGAAGGCCGGGGTATGGGCACCACCGTCACCGGTTTCTGGATTGATGCCTATCATAAAAATTCTAAAAAACAATTACATGCGTTTAATGTAGGAGACAGCCGTACCTACCGATTTGCTGACAATACCCTGCAGCAGCTCAGTACCGATCACAGCCATTATCAGCTCTGGCTGGATACCGGCCGTGAAGGCAAGGCGCCTAAACATAATATTATCTACAAGGCCATTGGCCCCTGGCGGCGCATTGTCGCAGAGCAACAGACCATTGAACTGCACAAGCGTGACCTATTTTTACTGTGCTCCGACGGTCTGTGTGATATGCTCAGTAATTCTGAAATAGAAACCATTTTAAAAAAAAATAAAAGCCGTCCATTAAACACCGCTGCACAGGCATTGATTGATGCTGCTAATGAAGCCGGCGGTAAAGATAATGTCACGGTTGTGCTGGTTAAGCCGGAAATTTAACAGGTCTGAAACATAACCTGTTATCCCGCTTAACTGTAGATGCAACATGGCTGGAGAATTTGTATGTTGCGTAAAATCCTGTTACCCACAATTTTTGCCCTGCTCAGCTGGGGATTCTGGATCAGTCCGGACTTTAAAGTCATTTCTGCCGGAGTGTCCATTTTCCTTTTTGGAATGCTGTCTCTGGAAGATGGTTTCCGTGCTTTTACCGGTGGTATCCTGGAAAAGATCCTGCGTAAAAGCACCAATCGAATGTGGAAGAGCCTGACTTTTGGTTTTACCACCTGCACCCTGATGCAGTCCAGTTCCCTGGTTTCTGTTATCACCATTTCATTTTTAAGCGCCAACTTAATCGGCCTGGTTGAAGGGCTGGGCATTGTTTTTGGTGCCAATGTCGGTTCCACAACTGGTGCCTGGCTGATTGCCGGTTTTGGGCTGAAAGTAAAAATTTCCGCTTATGCCATGCCCATGCTGGTCTTTGGTATTCTGCTGATTTTTCAGAAATCAAAGTCTCTGAAAGGCCTGGGCTATATTCTGGCCGGACTGGGGTTTCTTTTTCTGGGTATTCACTATATGAAAGAAGGTTTTGAAACCTTTCAGCACCAGATAAACTTAACCGATTACGCTATGGGCGGCTTTACCGGCATCCTGGTATTTACCCTGATCGGCATACTGGCCACTATTATTATGCAGTCCAGCCACGCCACACTGGTACTGGTCATTACGGCACTTTCGGTACATCAGATCACCTATGAAAATGCCCTGGCTCTGACTATTGGCGCCAATGTAGGTACTACGATTACCGCCGTAATCGGTTCCCTGACTGCCAATGTTAATGGCCGAAGGCTGGCACTCTCTGATGTCCTGTTTAAGGTAAGCGCCGGTATTGTTTTTATCCTCTTTCTGCATAGTATTATGGATCTGGTTAATTTCATCAGTGCGTCTATAGGCATTGCGGATGATAATTACACCCTGAAACTGGCCGTTTTTCACACCCTGTTTAATATTGCCGGCGTTATTATTATGGTACCGCTGGTCAAACCACTGGTGCGGCTAGTCTCAACACTGCTTCCCAAACGCGACCGTCCCAGAGAACGGCCGCTATTTTTAAACGAATCCGCCTACGAATTTCCTGATACAGCAGTAGAATCCGTACGTAATGAAACCCTGCATATCTGGGATATTACTATTGACCTGTTATCAGGAGTATTCGGTTTTAAGCGTTCCGACGTGCTGTCTGAGAAAGACCTGTACCAGATTGCCCAGTCTCAGCAACACCTGGCTCAATATGATATTGACTCGGCATATGAACAGAAAATTAAGGTACTTTATGGTGAAATTGTCACTTTTATCAGTAAGGCCGGCTTTTCCTGGGAAATGGAGCAGTCCGGACAAATTCACTGGCTGCGTAAGGCTAATCAGAATATTGTCGATGCCATAAAAGACACCAAGCACCTGCAGAAAAACCTGGTTATCTATGCCAATTCATCTAATCCGCATATGCGGGAAGCTTATACCAAAATCAGAGTGGAACTGGCCCTGCTGATCCGTAAACTGGAAGCCATCCGTCTGGAAACAGAAGATGAAGACTGTATATTTTCCCTGGATCACCTCAGACTGCTGCTGGATGAGCATATCACCAATATGAATAAATGGCTGGCTAATGCCATCCGTAATAATCTGATCACCCCGGAAATGGCTACATCTCTTATGAATGACGTATCCTATGCAACGGATGTTTACAGAAACCTGCTGCAAATGGGTGAAACCCTGTTTGTAAAACAAAACCTGAATATGAGCGAAGCTAACCGAGCCGTATTGCTTAATGATGATGAACTGGATGAAATTAATAAACAACTGAATAATACTTAATCAGGAAATAAATACCATGAGTCAGAATAAACTTCTTAAAAAACTGTCAGAACTGCTGGGCCTGGACAAGAAAGAACGTAAAAAAAGGGTTATGGAATTACATGAACTTCTTAAAGCATTAAAGCTGAAAGAGAAAAAATTAATAGCAAAATGCGCCAGGCAGCTGCCGGGCGGTAAGAAAAAAATGCTTGAAAGAGAAATTGCTGTCATTCATGCAAAACGCAAAAAAGGCCTTAAAGCCATAAAAAAACTGAATAAAGATGAATAAATTTTATTGTTAAACGCTATTAAAGCAAACCTGGTATATTCATTTATTACATCGTTCCTGATACTGTTTTTTTATTTAAAATTATCACCTGAATCAGTCACATTCAACCGCTTCTGCCGCCCGGATCAATAATTCAGGTCCCTGACCTTTTTTCCAGGCATTTTCACTTAAAATACGCCTGAACGTCCGGGCACCCGGGCAGGAGTGCATCAGACCCAGAGTGTGCTTTGTCATCTGGATCAGGGGCACCCCCTGCTGCATCTGGGTTTCAATATACTCTGCATAGGCCTGTATGACCTGCTTTCGGCTCAGGGGCGCTTCTGTCACCCCATAGAACAGACGATCCACCTCAGACATCAGATAAGTATTATGATAAGCCTCGCGGCCAATCATCACCCCGTCAACCTGTTCAAGATGACTCTGCATATCCACCAGAGTTTTAATGCCACCGTTAATGGTAATATGCAGTTCAGGAAAATCCTGCTTGAGCTGGTACACAAAGTCATAACGCAGCGGCGGGATAGTCCGGTTATCCTTGGGGCTTAACCCTTCCAGCCAGGCCTTACGGGCATGAATGGTAAAATAACGGCAGCCGGTTTCACTGACCGCCTCCACCAGATGCTGTAACTGCTCATAATGATCTTCATGATCAATACCAATACGGGTTTTCAGAGAAACCGGTATATCCACACTCTTTACCATGGCAGCAATACCTTCTGCCACCAGCTGTGGTCTGGCCATCAGACAGGCACCAAACATGCCGGACTGAACCCGGTCACTGGGGCAGCCCACATTCAGATTAACTTCATCATAGCCCTGCTCCTGAGCCAGCACACAGCAACGAGCCAGTTCTTCAGGGTTACTGCCGCCCAGCTGCAGGGACAGGGGCTTTTCCTCAGCACTGAAGCCCATAAAACGAGGCAGGTTATTCCCGTATAAAATAGCCCCGGTGGTCACCATTTCGGTATATAACCACATATGGTGTGAAACCAGGCGAAGCAGATAGCGGAAATGCCGATCGGTCCAGTCCAGCATGGGCGCCAGACTGACTTTGCGCGGATCTGCTGTTGTTGAATGGCTTACATTGGGCAATGAATCCGGCTTTTGTTGCATTAAGGACATTAAAAATCCTTTCCTTAGTGAAAATAATCGCCATATAATACTATACTTACAGCAAGAACCTGAATTTCACCTTAACAGAACTGACCTGATGATCACACATCCAGCCGCAAACAGGCATAAGCCATTGAATATAAAACACTGCATAAGTCTGGGGTTGTTACTGCTATTGTCTGTCCTGTGCATAAGTCCACTGTATGCCGCTAGCGAAAAAAAACCGGCTATTGATATTTCCGATCGATATAAAAAACAACGCACCCTTTTTCTAAAAGCCGAAAGTGCCCTGAAAAAAGGCCAGTATTCAAAATACCGCAAATATTACCGTCAGCTTAAAGGCTATCCCCTGCAGCCATATCTACGTTACAGGGAATACCGTAAAAAGCTGTCCAGCCTGCCTGAAGCCGAGGTGCTGGCTTTTTTCGAGCAATATAAAGATACACCCTATGCTGACTGGCTGCGGGTCAACTGGCTGGATAAAAAAGCCAAAAACAAACAATGGCAGCAATATATTAATGCCTATACCCCCCAGAAGTCTGTAGAACGTCAGTGCCATTACGTTAATGCTCTGATCCAGACCGGCAATAAGGAAAAGGCATTTACCAGAGTCCCTGATCTGTGGCTCAGCGGTGAGTCCCGGCCACGCAGCTGCGATCCGGTTTTCAAAGCCTGGAAACAGGCCGGTATGCTGTCGGATGATATGATTATAGCGCGTATTAAACTGGCCATGAAAAAGGGACGTACCAGCCTGGCCAAATACCTGGCACGCTCACTTAATAAGGAAGAACAGCAATGGGTTCAGGAATGGATTAAAATCTACCACAAACCGGCTCTGGTCTTAAAAAGTAAACGCCTACAGCAGGATCACCTGTTTAAACAGGATATTCTGGTTCATTCCGTAGAAAGAATGGCACGGCGCCAGCCGGAAGCGGCCATAAAACTGTTAAAATCATTACAGCAGAACAATACTTTTACTGAAGCGGAACAGGCAAAAATGTATCGTGCCATCGGTATGAAACTGGCCTATCGTCATGGTAAAGGTGCCTGGAAATGGCTGGATAAAATAACCGATCAATACAGCGATGAAACAGTGCGTGAGTGGCGGGTACGCAGTGCCATACGCGAAGGCAACTGGGACGCCATTGCCAGTGCCATCAACCGTCTGCCGGAAGAAGAACAGAAAAACCTGCGCTGGCAGTACTGGCTGGCTTCCGCTAAAGAACATCAGGGCAATACGGAACAGGCAGAAAAAGACTATTCTGCCATGGCCAGTCAGCGCAGTTACTACAGTTTTCTGGCGGCCGATAAAATGGACATGCCTTACGAATTTCGAAACAGCCCGTTACAGCCCAGCCAGCAAGAACTTCAGGCCATAGCTGAAAACCCAGGTTTATTACGCGCCCGGGAGTTCTACTTCCTGGGCCGGGATCTGCAGGCACGCCGGGAATGGTATTTTACCACCCGCAAACGCATGGATAACCACCAACGGGCTATTGCAGCCAAAGTGGCTCAGCTCTGGGGCTGGCATAACCGGGCCATTATTACCATGGCGCATACTGATCAGAGAGATGATATTGAATTACGTTTTCCCGTACTGCAAAAAGACCGCATCATAAAACATTCTAAAGAACAGGCCATTAAACCGGCCTATACCATGGCCGTGATCCGCCGTGAAAGCGCTTTTGCCACCGATGCCCGTTCCCGGGTCGGTGCTCTGGGACTGATGCAGATTATGCCGGCCACCGGTAAGGTGATTGCACAAAAACTGAAGGTAAAATTTAACAGCAAAAATCAGTTATTAAACCCGGAAACCAATGTGGCATTCGGCACCAAATATCTGAATATGATGCTGCAGAAATTCTATAAACAGCCAGCCCTGGCCAGCGCAGCCTATAATGCCGGCGGACATCGTGTTAAGGCCTGGCTGCCCGATAATAAAGAAATGCAGGCCGACCGCTGGATAGAAACCATTCCCTTTACGGAAACCCGCGAATACGTCAGCAGTATTCTGGCTTATACCGCCATATATGAACACCGGATGGGTCTGCCGCAAACCCGCCTGGAACAGGTGATGCAGAACGTCCCCAGTAAAAAATCAGGAAAATAACCAATACATGAAGCAATATCTTGAACTCTGCCAGAGAATCGTGGATGAAGGTGTCTGGGTCGATAATAAACGCACGGGCAAACGCTGTTTAACCGTGATTAATGCAGACCTGACCTATAACGTAGCAAACAATGAATTCCCGCTGGTCACCACCCGTAAAAGTTTCTGGAAATCCGCCATTGCTGAAATTCTCGGTTATATCCGGGGCTATGACAATGCCGCCGACTTTCGCAGAATCGGCACTAAAACCTGGGATGCCAATGCCAATGAAAACCCGGACTGGCTGGCCAATCCTCATCGCAAGGGTACCGATGACTGCGGCCTGATTTACGGCGCTATCGGCCGTAATTTTCCCAAACCCGACGGCGGTTCCGTGGATCTGCTGCGCCAGATTGTGGATGATCTCTCCCAGGGCATTGATAATCGCGGTGAAATTTATACTTTTTACCACCCCGGTGCCTTTCACCTGGGCTGCTTACGTCCCTGCATGTATAGTCATCATTTTTCCCTGTTAGGCGATACACTGTACCTGAACAGCACTCAGCGTTCCTGTGACGTTCCCCTGGGGCTGAATTTTAATATGGTACAGGTTTATGTTTTGCTGGCCCTGATGGCCCAGATCACCGGCCATAAAGCAGGCCAGGCCTACCATAAAATCGTCAATGCTCATATTTATGAAGACCAGCTGGATTTAATGCGTGACGAACAGCTGAAACGAAGTCCCTATCCCCCGCCGCAGCTTAAAATTAATCCCGATATAAAATCTCTGAAAGATCTGGAAACCTGGGTCAGTCTGGATGATTTTTCAGTGGAAGGCTATCAGCATCACGAACCCATCCGCTATCCGTTTTCTGTCTAAATAGCCATCTCAGAACAAGCTAAAGAACCTGGGAGTGAAGGTATCCCTGCCCTCGTTCCTGCAGGATCATTAATATATTTCACCAATAGAGGTTCCGTCCAGACGATCATAATATCTGGCCCGGTAAAGCAGACGCTTTTGCTGATCATTATCCTCAAAGGCACTGCGGTCATGCAGGACATTGTTGCTGATCAGGCCCATGCCTGATTCCAGTTTGCCCTGGTAGATATAGGGTGAATCACTTTCCAGTAATTGCTCAAGGTAGTTTACAGCTTCCTGTGTCAGGGGATCATCCTTCCACACCACATTACGGGTACGGATGGTGTAGCGCATATGCAGATCGCCGGTGTCAGGCCGCACTGAAAATACCGGACCGGTTTCTGCCTTACGGGCAATATTGCCGTCCTTATCCATCCGTGCTGGTATGGTCATTACATCCTCAGCCATCAGTGCTTTGATATAGTCCGGATTACTGTCCCGCATTTCTATATAAGCCACTTCGTGATCCATCAGGCGGTTTTCACCCCCTGTGGGCGCAGGTACAACGCAATGCAGGTTCAGGGCATGGATCTGTTTATCGGCAGTATTATAATAACCGTCCGTATGCCAGTTAATAGCACGGTTGCTGTACGGGATATAGTTTTGCCGTGCCCCGTCATCCACCACGGTTAAAGAAGTCAGGCCTGACTCATCGGCCAGCCAGTTATGATCCAGACGACTGACCTTAAAGGCCCGTCCCAGGGCCATAGGAATTTCCTGATCCGGATCATCTCCGGTCTGCCCGGCATAAATCACCATATTGGTCTGCCGGCAGACCTGCAGCAGCTTCTGATGTTCCGTTTCGGTCAGTTTTCGCGGATCCTTAATTTCCACCACCAGCTCACCCAGAGTAGTGGGATAGTGATGCATTTTTTTCTCGCGCCATTGTAAATATTCGTTTTCATTTTCAAGCAGAAAGGGGCTGGTAATGGTCATTTGTTAATTTCCTGACTATGGGATATGACAGGCTATTAAATGATAATCAGGCTGGAATTGAATTGATATTGATCAGAGTGAATTAAAAAACTCTGTTTAAAATTTGTTCAATTTTTTCTTTTTTTAGAGGTTTGGTAACAAAACCATTCATGTTAGCGGTACGACATAACATACGGATTTTTTCAGAATCAGTGCCGGTCAGGGCAAAGATGGGTGCATAAGAGAGCTGTTTTTCACGAATAATTGTGGCCGCAGCCAGGCCACCCACTTCAGGCATTTCCAGATCCATAAAAATCAGCTGGTATGTATTTTTTTCACAGCAAGCTATGGCCTGTTTACCATTTTCAGCGGTATCCACCTCCAGCCCAAAATTACTGAGCATCTTCCTGCCCAGCATTAAATTAACTTTGGCATCATCAACAAACAGAACTTTACCACGATATTGATGAAGATTTGATTCTGAATCCATTAATAATCTGACCTAGATGGAGGAAATTATTTATTATTACATTTTATAATTATAAATAGTAATAATAATATATTTATAAAGAGTAAGAATAAATAGTGCAAGCAAATAAACTCAAAATTTACAGATTTCAGTGCCTATCTTTTTTGCTACAATTTTTTGCTACCGGCAAAAATCAATGATAAACTCTATGATTCAGGAATTATAAGTTCATAAAATTATTATTTAATTTGATAACTGTTTAATACTAATTTTTAAAACAGTTTTTTGATAACATTTGACTAAAAAATCACGTCACTGGAGATTTAGAGATGGCAGCAAATTCTAATACCAAATTAACCATTATCGCCACTAAAGGCACACTTGACTGGGGATACCCGCCGTTTATTCTGGCCAGCACAGCAGCGGCACTGGGTAAAGAAGTTTCTATCTTCTTTACTTTCTATGGCTTAAGATTATTATTAAAAGACACCGAAGCCCTGAAAGTGACTCCTATTGGTAATCCTGACATGCCTATGAAAATGCCAATGGGTCCTGAGTGGTTCCGTGCTATTGACTGGGCACCATTAATTCCCAATATTGTCTGGCAGATCCCCGGTATTGAAACCTTTGCCACATCTATGATGAAGAAGACCATTGCCAATAATGGTGTAGCACCTTTAGCTGAACTGAGAGAGTTATGTATGGAAGCGGAAGTTAAATTCCTGGCCTGCCAGATGACGGTTGATCTGTTTGGTTTTGAGCATTCCGACTTTATTGACGGCATTGATTTTGTAGGTGCAGCAACGTACTTTGAAGAATCTAATGATTCTGAGACTACTCAGTCTCTGTACATGTAATTGCATTGACCCGGCACCGTCTTTTAAAACACGGTGCTGGGTTTATACGCAAAGCTAAATATAAAGTGTAATATCCGCCTCCCCGGCAAACTCAAAATAGGCCGCTGTTCCTGCATAGCCTACTTCATCGATAAACGAATTAATATCTACTTCAAATAAGTCCACTGTCATCTGACAGGCGGTAAATTTTACGCCCGAGTCAAGACATACCTGACGGAGTTCCTGCAGCGGTGCTACCCCCTTATCCGCCAGTTTACGCTCCATCATACTGGTGATAAAATTCTGTACACCAGGCATGGCCTGCAGGATCACCGGAGCGGGAAAAGGGATGGGCATACCGGGATTACCCAGAGAAGAAACCTGTAGATTAAGATTTTTTTCCAGTAACTGCAGACCATAAAAGGTAAAAAATATTTCTACTTCATAACCCAGGGCCGCTGCTGTGCTGGCCAGAATAAACGGCGGGTACCCCCAGTCCAGAGTGCCCTTGCTGGCAATAATTGCAATTCTTTTACTCATTTGTGTTTCCCCCTCATCCTGACCTTCTCCCAAAGGGAGAAGGAACTAAACGCCATCTTGTATAGCTAAGCTTAAACTTTATTTTTATACGCTGACCACATTAAATAAACCCCAAATAACAACATAGGCAGTGATAGTATCATTCCCATGGTCAGCCAGTCACCGGCAATAAAACCGCCTTTCCCCATTTGAGCATCGGGTTGACGAACAAATTCAACCAGCGTCCGAAAGACACTATAGCCAATCAGGAACAGGCCGGAAACGGCCTTCCTGGGACGCGGCCGGCTGGAATAAAACCATAGAATAAGAAACAGCAGTACACCTTCAAGCAGGAACTCATACAACATGGATGGATGACGCGGCAGCCCAAGGGGATCGGTCGGGAAAATCATTGCCCAGGGCAGATCCGTTGGCCTCCCCCATAGTTCAGCGTTAATAAAATTACCAATCCGCCCGGCCGCCAGCCCAAACGGTACCATAACAGCAATAAAATCGGTGACCTCAAAAAATTCCTTATGATTTTTACGGGCAAAAAGCCACATGGCCAACAGCACACCCAGCAGTCCCCCATGAAAGGACATACCCCCCCTCTGGATCTGAAACAGAACCAGAGGATCATGTATAAAGTAGTCAAAATTATAAAACAGGGTATAGCCTATCCGTCCACCTAATACCACACCCAGAGCACCATAAAACAGCAAATCGTCTATCTGCTCATAAGTCCAGTTAACATGAGGCTGTTTTGATTTCAGGCGGGCAAAAAACCAGAACCCGGCAAAGGCCACCAGGTAGGTAATGCCGTACCAGTGAATGTCCAGTGGTCCAATGGATAATGCCACAGGATCAATTTTAGGATAGCTTAACATCAGACAGGCAGTACTCGGCTAATAAAGGATTTAATATAGGCAGTTTCAGGAATGGCAGGATGCACCGGATGATCCGGTCCCTGATAACCCCGTTCCAGCATCTGGGCAAAACGATCCAGATGCCGTGCGGCCCCCTGGATCTGCTGCAGGAGTGTCTGCTCAGGCATATGATGGGAACAGGA
The DNA here is from genome assembly GCA_027009375.1 of Gammaproteobacteria bacterium. Classification (GTDB taxonomy): domain Bacteria; phylum Pseudomonadota; class Gammaproteobacteria; order GRL18; family GRL18; genus JANELJ01. Next base: position 3,245 of record JALVDE010000129.1, on the reverse strand, counting down.
GGCCGACACCAGCAGACTGTCCCGATTACATAACTGCATGGCCATCTGGTTTACCCGGCGATAGGCATTCATGCCTTCTTTAAAATCTTTTTTGCGCTTAATAAAGGCCGGCGGATCAACAATAACAATATCAAATTTTTCTTTTTCATTGCGCAGATGCTTCAGTACTTCAAAGACATTACCCTGGATACTGGTAATATGATTAAAACCATTCAGTTCGGCACTTTGATCCAGCCAGTCCAGAGCCTGTTCTGAAGCATCCACACAAAATACCTCACTGGCACCGGCTGTTGCAGCCGCCAGCCCCCAGGCGCCGGCATAGGAAAACAGATCCAGTACCCGTTTACCACCGGCATAAGTCTGTACCCGGGCCCGATTCATACGGTGGTCATAAAACCACCCGGTTTTCTGACCTTTAAGGGGATCCAGCTGAAAACGGGTCTGATTTTCTTCTATTTCAATGGTTTGGGGCAAATTACCCAGAGCTACCTCGTTATATAACTCCAGGCCTTCCAGTTCACGCATTTTAACGTCATTTCTCAGTAAAATGACGGCTGGTTTTATCACCTTTTCCAGAGCTTCAATAATTGCCTGACGCTGCTGTTCCATCCCGGCTGTGGTGATCTGAACCACTACAACATTGTTAAAACGATCCACAACCAGGCCAGGCAGTAAGTCACTCTCACCGAAAATCAGGCGGTAATAAGACTTGTCAAACAGACGTTCTCTTAAGGACAGGGCAATTTTAATACGATGCACCAGCAGCGAACGATCCAGAAAAATGTCCGTTTTACGACTGACCAGACGAGCGCAGATAAGAGAATGGGGGTTAATATAGGCAATACCCAGGGCTTTTCCCTGTGCAGAATGCACGACAACCTGCTCCCCTGCCGTAAAATTTTTTAAAGGGGTTTTACGGGTATCTACTTCATTACTGTAGATCCACAGATGCCCCTGAACCAGGCGGCGCTCCTGTCCTTTATTAAGATATAAATCGGCCAGTGAATCAGTCATTATTGGTCTATTGTCCCGGAAAATTATAACCGATGATCATACCACAGATAGAATGTATCAGGCTAAGGAAAGATTTTGTCTTACGGCTGTTTGAGAAAAGGAGAAAGCAAACCGGTTCCAGCTGGAACCGGTTGATTGATTTTTAGTTAATTAAATTCACTCTTAATGAGCTTCGCTAAGAGAAACAACGTCTTCGGCCTGCAGTCCTTTCTGACCTGAGATCAGGTTAAATTCAACATTGGCTCCCTGCTTGAGGGTTCGATAGCCATCACCCCGAATTGAACGAAAATGTACAAACACATCTTCCTGATCTTCCAGCACAATAAAACCAAAGCCCTTGGCATTGTTAAACCATTTAACTGTTCCAGTTTCGCGTTTTTCCATTGTTACATCCCTACCTTTTTACTTCCATACATACAAAATTAAAGACCGGAATGCTATCAGATTGTTTATGCTCATAATGACTTCCCGGTCAATCGTCCACAAAGCACACATTACTTCAGGCACTTTTATTTATACGCCGAAAAAAATTCAGAAGCAATATCCAATTATTAAAATTCATTAAATTGCGGGAATTTCTGTTATTTATATGACAAGTTTCACATAAATGCTGATTAAGCTTAAATAGAAGGTGTTTGTAAAACGCAAGACATGGATATTTGATAAGCAATAAGAATAAAGAATGTACTTCTAATACAAGGGGTTAACAGGAGGTTGAATCCTGAAGAACCCGGGTACAAATCGGGTTCTCCCTAAATTTTAGAAGAAGACTAAGTCTTGCTTATTAAAGATTAAAACCCAGGATTAGAAGGTAGTATTAAATTCGGACTGAAAACGTGCTTTAAATTCATCGACAGTGAAGTGATGATTCTGTGTACCATGGTGTTCAATTTTTATGGAACCCAGCAGACTGGCAATACGTCCCGTAATTTCCCAGTCAATATTATTCATTAAACCATATAACAGACCGCTGCGAAATGCATCACCACAGCCGGTGGGATCCAGTATCGCTTTGGCCTCCACCGCAGGAATATTAATGGTTTTATCCTGAGTAATAATTTCAGAACCTTCACCACCTAACGTAATAATTAAAGCATCTACCTGGGCTGCAATTTCTCCTGCCGTTAGACCGGTTTTATCCATTAACATCTGCATTTCATAGTCATTAACGGTTAACCAGGTCGCCTGTTCAATAAAAATTTTTAAGTCCTGCTCACCAAACATAGGCATGCCCTGACCAGGATCAAAAATAAAGGGAATACCCGCCTCCTTAAACTGACGGGCATGTTCAATCATACCGTCTCGGCCATCAGGAGAAACAATACCAATACTAACGCCCTGAGCATCCGTCACCTTATTCTGATGAGACTCATTCATTGCTCCCGGGTGAAAAGCCGTGATCTGATTATCATCCTGATCCGTAGTAATAAATGCCTGTCCGGTATAAGAGCCAGGAATTTCTTTTAAGTGCTTACGGCTGATACCGCATTTATCCATCCACTGTGCATAAGGCGCAAAATCTGTACCTATGGTTGCCATAGGTGTTACATCACCACCAAGCAGGTTCAGATTATAAGCAATATTACCGGCACAGCCGCCATACTCACGCCTCATATCAGGTACCAGAAAGGAGACATTAAGCATGTGAATTTTATCGGGTAGAATATGGTTTTTAAAATGATCGGGGAAAACCATAATGGTGTCGTAGGCGTAGGAGCCGCAGATTAGTGCTGTCATTTGAGGGACCTGTGGGGGTTAAATGTTAAAAGATATAAGCGTTCAGCGTTCAGCGTTCAGCGTTCAGCGTTCAGCGTTCAGAAAGAGCATAATAGTGTTAAGTGTTAAGTGTTAAGTGTTAAGTGTTAAGAAATAAGTATAAAATATTTTTTGTTGTTCGTCAGTATATCAGGACTAGAAGCCAGGTTATGATGACATTGGTCAGGGCCAGGAAGACGGCGGCGGAGCCCATGTCTTTGGCTCGGCCGGAGAGTTCGTGGTGTTCTGAGCCGAAGCGGTCGACTACGGCTTCTATGGCTGAGTTTAGGATTTCTGCTATCAGGACTATAAACAGGCTGCCGATCATCAGGGCGATGTCGGTGCCGGTCTGTCCCAGCCAGAAGGCTGCGGGTACCAGAATGATACACAGCATGAGCTCTTCCCTGAAGGCGGCTTCATTTTTCCAGGCGGCCGTGAAGCCCTGCCAGGAATAGCCGGCGGCATCAATGATTCGG
>JALVDE010000128.1 GCA_027009375.1 Gammaproteobacteria bacterium | reverse complement strand
TACGTCGACATGCAGTTAATCTGTGAGGCCTACCAGTTTATGCGTGAAGGTCTGTCTCTGGACGTGGATGCTATTGCCGATATATTCAGCCGCTGGAATGAGGGCAAATTAAATTCCTATCTGATCGAAATTACCAGTCATATTCTCAGGGTTAAAGATTCTGACGGCCAGCCGCTGGTGGATAAAATTCTTGATACCGCCGGGCAGAAGGGCACGGGAAAATGGACGGCCATTAATTCACTGGAACTGGGTATTCCGCTGACCCTGATAGGTGAAGCGGTGTTTGCCCGTTTTCTGTCGGCTCTTAAATCTGAACGGGTTAAAGCGTCTAAAGTGCTGGCTGGTCCGCAGGTGCAGTTTAATTTAAATAAGGATGATAAAGCGGCTTATATTGAAGCCGTTCATGATGCCCTGTATGCCTCTAAAATTATTTCCTATACCCAGGGCTATATGCTTATGCGTCATGCGGCTGTGGAATACGGCTGGAACCTCAATTACGGCGGTATTGCTCTGATGTGGCGTGGCGGCTGTATTATCCGCAGCCGTTTTCTGGGCAGTATCAAGCAGGCCTATGACAATAATGCCCAACTGGAAAGCCTGCTGCTGGATGATTTTTTCCAGCAGGCCATCAGTGAAACTCAGAACGGCTGGCGAAAAACGGTGGCCCGTGCAGTGGAATCCGGTATCCCGGTACCGGGTTTTGCAGCAGCACTGACGTTTTATGACGGTTACCGTGCCGAAACAGTACCGGCCAATTTACTGCAGGCACAGAGGGATTATTTTGGTGCGCACACCTTTGAACGGGTGGATCAGCCTCGTGGAGAATTTTTTCATTATAACTGGGTGGCTGAAGAATAAAGAGGATTTAATATGAATGCACATATCAGAACCGATAATAGTCCAACACAGCCCTGTACCCTGATTATTTTCGGAGTGACCGGTCACCTGAGTATTAACAAGTTATTACCAGCCCTGTATCACCTGGAAGCATCGGACCGCCTGCCGGAAGATGTGACTATACTGGGCTTTGGGCGCAGAGACTGGAGTGATGAACAATGGGCCGATCAGGTTCTGGAAGAAATAAAAAAACACGCCCGGGGCGGTCTGAATGAAGCTGTTTTTCAGCGTTTCCGCCAGCGCCTGCATTTTCAGAAAGGTGATCTGAGCCAGGAACAGTCTTTTAAAGATATGAAACAGCGACTGGAACAGGGTGAGGCGTTTCATCATAATCATATCTTTTACCTGGCCATTCGTCCCCAGGACTATAATTTTGCCATCAAAAATCTGGTCGTCAGTGGTTTGCACAATGAGGATAACGGCTATTGCCGGCTGGTGATTGAAAAGCCCTTTGGACATGATCTGGAAAGCTCGGAAGTACTGAATACCCAGCTGCATAAAAATTTCCGGGAAGAACAGTTATACCGGATTGATCACTATCTGGGCAAAGATACGGTACAGAATATTTTAGTCTTCCGTTTTGCTAACCTGCTGCTGGAACCCCTGTGGAACCGAAATTATATTGACCATGTACAGATCACCCATGCGGAAACAGCCGGGGTGGCAGGGCGCGCTCACTATTATGATTCAGCCGGTGCCCTGCGGGATATGATCCAGAGTCACCTGCTGCAGCTGCTGGCTCTGGTTGCCATGGAACCACCGGCACACCTGGATGCTAATGCTCTGCGTGATGAAAAAGTAAAAGTTCTGCGTTCTATTCGACCCATCAGCCGTAATGCGGTTAATGTGCATGCCTTTCGTGCCCAGTACGCTTCAGGTCAGATAGAGGGTGAGAAGGTGCCCGGTTATCTGGAAGAAGGCTATGTGGCGCCAAACAGTACCACAGAAACCTTTGCTGCTATGAAACTGTATGTGGATAACTGGCGCTGGAAAGGTGTGCCCTTTTATCTGCGCACTGGTAAAAGAATGGAAGCGGACAACTTTCTGGTCAGTATTCGCTTTAAACGGCCGCCCCAGCAGCTATTTAAGGATACCGCACTGGAACAGATAGAGCCGGACTGGATTTTTCTGAATATTCAGCCGGAAGAATCTCTGCGTATTGAAATGCAGGTTAAAAAAGCCGGCCTGGAACTGGAAACCCAGACCACTCAGCTGGAAGCCAGCAGTTGTGATAAAACACAGAAAATTGATGCTTATGAAGCCTTATTGCTGGAAGTGATGGAAGGTGATCAGTCCCAGTTCCTGCGTTTTGATGAAGTCTCCTGGGCCTGGCAGATTGTCGATCCGGTGCTGCGTTCCTGGATGGATGAACAGGATTATATCCATACCTATCCGGCCGGCACCTGGGGACCGGAAATATCATCCAGACTGTTTGACAGCAATGATCAGTTCTGGCGCAATAAGCTGGAGCACAGTATTTGTGATAAAGATTAATCCATGTTTTTATATTGATCCCTGTCGCCCAGCGCCTGTGCATATAACTCCAGATACTGTTTAGCACTTTCCTTCCAGGAAAACTCCTGTTTCATACCGGTAACCATGAGTTTTTTCCAGAGTTTTTTATCCTGGAACAGTAAATGGGTCAGGTTGACGGCATCAAACAGGGTGGAACCTTCCTCTTCATGAAAGACCACACCCGTGGCCGTACCCTGGTTCAGGTTTTCCTTGGAAGCGTGAACCACCGTATCTGCGAGTCCGCCGGTTTTGCGTACAATGGGGATGGTACCGTAACGCAGGCTGTAAAGCTGGTTCAGTCCACAGGGCTCAAACCGGGAGGGCATTAAAAAGGCGTCACTGCCCGCTTCAATTAAATGTGACAGGGCTTCGTCATAACCTACCTGTACCTGGAGCTGTTCAGGGTATTTATAAGACCACTGATGCAGACGGGACTCCAGTTCCAGATCGCCGGAACCGAGAATAACAATCTGTACCGGCAGCTCAAGAATTTCCTGCATATGCTCCAGTAATAAATCCACCCCTTTCTGATACACCAGACGGGCTACCATGCCTAATAACAGCACATTTTTCTTGCGCGGCAGATTAAAATGTTTCTGTAAGGCGGCTTTATTGCCCTGTTTATTGGCCAGGGTTTTAATGGAATAATTTTTTTTAATTAAGGGATCTTTGGCCGGATCCCATTCCTTCATATCAATGCCGTTAAGGATCCCGGACAGGCGTTCATTACGATAGGCCAGCAGCCCATATAAACCATAACCGAATTCCTCAGTCTGTATTTCTCTGGCATAGGTGGGACTGACGGTATTGACCCGGTCAGAAAATACCAGGCCGCCCTTGATAAAGGAAAAATTGTCATGAAACTCCAGTTCATGATGGTTCCACAGGGAAGCCGGCAGCTGCAGTGCATCAAACTGCTCACGGGAAAAGACCCCCATGTGCGCCATATTGTGAATAGTAAATACGGTAGCAGGGCGCTGACGGTGGTGGTTAATAAATTCCTGTTCCAGCAGCGCACTGGTCAGACCGGTCTGCCAGTCATTTGTGTGTACTATATCCGGCTGCCATTTCAGGTTGCTGCGGCCCATGGCAATTTCTGTGGCGACATAATTTAACAGCGCAAAACGTTTGTCATTATCCGGCCATTCCTGAGCATTTTCATCCTGGTAGGGACCGCCGGAACGATTATACAGTTCACTTTCAATCATCCATACCTTAACATGACTGGAAGGCAGACGGGTTTCAATAATGGATACACTGCGGGTGCCTTCGGGCAGACCGAGGTCGCCGGGAAAACCGCTTTCAGGTAATTCTATGCGATCCACGTACTTAAGAGACTCAGCTTTCTGGATAGCACCAGGGTAAGCCGGTATTAAAATCCGAATATCCTGGTACATGGCCTTGAGCGCTTTGGGCAGGCTGGCCGAAACATCGCCCAGTCCGCCGGTTTTGGCAAAGGGATGCAGTTCGCTGCTGATAAATAAAATCTTATAGCGTGGTGCCTGAGCCGCAGCTGATTTTTTCTTTACGCTGGTGGTCTTTTTTTTCACGCTAACGGCTTTTTCCGCGCTAATGGCTTTTTTCTTACTGACACTTTTTTTAGATGCTGTTTTTTTCGCTTTACTGCCAGTCTTTTTTTTGCTTTTTCCCGGGGTGGATACGGGATCCGCTTTATTTTTCGTTTTACTTTTTTGAGTGTTAGCCAAAATGGTCTCC
>JALVDE010000127.1 GCA_027009375.1 Gammaproteobacteria bacterium | reverse complement strand
GAGTTCAGCGTTCAGCGTTCAGCGTTCAGCGTTCAGCGTTCAGCGTTCAGCGTTCAGCGTTCAGAAAAAAATTAAAACCCTCTTTTGCTTCAGTCAAGCAAAAAATTAAAATATTTTGCACAAACTTAAAGATAAACCCTTCTGCTCTGGCTCTTTCTCAGCGCTGAACGCTGCTCTTACCCCTCCTGCCCATCCACCCGCGGCGCACTCAAAATCGGCGTATAAGCCAGACTAAAGAATACAAACGCAACAATCCATAGCGTAATAGATATTTCAATCCACAGCACATACTGGCTCAGGGCGATCAGAGGCATAAATACCCGCAGCAGGGCTGCAATAAATAGCAGGTAAAAACCCCATACGGCAAATTTAGGCGGCACCATTTCCCGGCCGGTGTGGCCCAGGGAAACGCGGGCCATCATGCCGTAGGTGGTGATACCGATTACACCGACGGTCCAGGCATGGATAGCCAGGTTATTAGTCACCAGCTCCAGTCCCACCAGCAGTTTCATGGCAAAACCGATAATCAGCCATAAATAGCCGGCATACAGCACCCAGAGTATAGGAATATTAAGAACCGGTTTAGAAAACCAGGGCATAACCCGCATAAGATGCGCCACCAGCATTACTGCTGCAAGCAAAGCGATAATCAGGCCGTTAAGGGCAAAGACATCGGCCAGTCCCAGTAACACCAATGTGTAAAGCAGCACTTTTTCCAGTAAAGGACGTTCCACTACCTGGGTGCCGGGTACTACAACCCGGGTAAAAAAAGGCATTACTCTGCCTGTCAGAACCTGGATTATCATTAAAATACTGTACAGCGCCAGGGTATTACCCGGTATTAAAGTACCCGTAGTTATCCCAAGATGCTGTAACTGCACCAGAATATCGGCCAGCATAAAGGCCGAAATAATAACCACCATAATAATATTATGCCATTGCTTTGCTTTTATAATGGGATGGGCAACAGCCAGGGCCAGCAATAGAAAAAAACTGATATCCACCAGGACAATCAGCACACCCGGTACTGGTGTAAAAGGCAGGATACGAGCCAGCAGCCAGACAAGAGCCAGTATGGCTAATGGTGTTTTTGTAATAGTCTGCACACCGGTCCAGTTTCTAACGGCGGTCAGTAAAAAACCAGCAATAACAGCTGAAGCGTAACCAAATAGCATTTCATGACTGTGCCAGTCTATAAAACCGTAATAATTATTCAGATGCAGGGTGTTGGTGTACATCAGAGCCCACAGGCTCATTAACACAACCGCTGACCATCCGGCTAACAGGAAAAAAGGCCGAAAGCCCAGGTTAAACAGGGCAAAGCTGCTGGTTGGCTTCTCATTGATCTGTAACAACACGATAGTCCTCAAAAAAAGTAATATCCAGCCAGTGGCTGGATAAAATTCAGAAGAGCTCATTAGAACAATATTTAACCAGCAAGTGAATGACCAAGATCAAGGGGCAAAAATGGGTACTGGCTGACAGAACGGATCAATCGCTATGGACAAATCCCAGACCTCTATATTTAATAACTGAATACTACAACAGGTATTTTGTAATGAGCCACATAAACGATATAGGCAAATACCACTATCGCAGCAACTGCAGCAGTTGCCCGAATAGTTTTTGTTTTTGCCCATTTTAAAGCCACCATACCAAGCAGAATATACAGACACAGACCAATAATTTTTTCTGCAATCCAGAAAGTTGTAAAAGGATTAAGATCCAGTAAGTACACCATAAACAGGGCACTGGCAAGCAGCACGGTATCAACCATATGCGGCACTTTTTTAAACCAGTAACGATTCTGGTAAGGAGAATCTCTGAGTTTCAATATAACGCGGGTAATAAAACCGATAATAGACAGAGAGATAGCAGTAACGTGGATTAACTTGGTAATTTCAAATAAGGTCATATGGAAATCAGGTTTAAGGTAATTGGGCATTGATTTTAGCTGAATAATCAACGATTATGCTACACTTTATTTTACTTAAATTTTCCTCATATTTTCCGTGCCGGTTCAAGGGTTCTTTTATGGACATCGTTTTTATTGAGCAGTTCAAACTGGATACCATTATTGGTATTCATGACTGGGAGCGCGAACAGCCCCAGCCGATTGTTCTGGATATTGAAATTGGCTGCTGTATAAAAAAAGCCGTACAAAGTGATCATATTAAAGACTGTGTGGATTATTTTGAAGTGTGTGAACGGCTCCGGCAGTTAGCGGCCACCCATAATTTTCAGCTGGTGGAAACGCTGGTGGAAGCCATTAGTGATATTATTATAAATGATTTTGGTGCCCGACAGGTTAAAATAAAGCTGAGCAAGCCCAATGCGGTTGCCGGGGCTCAGGGCGTCGGCGTTATAATTGAGCGCTCTGCTGATAACAGGAACACATAATATATGAATACACATCGGGTCTATGTCGGTATTGGCAGCAATATAGAACAGGAAAAATACATTCGACTGTCTGCACAATATCTGCGCAATGCCTTTGGAGACAATTGCGGGTTACAGTTGTCTCCGGTTTATAAAACACGGGCAGTAGGTTTTGATGGCGATGATTTTTATAATCTGGTGGCCTGTTTTGATACAGATAAAAGTGCCATTGAGGTAGAACAAACCTTAAAACAGATTGAGCATGAAAACGGCCGGCAGCGCAACCAGGAAAAATTCTCTGCCCGAACTCTGGATATTGATTTATTACTTTATGATCAGGATATTATTCAGGCAGATGGTATCTCTGTACCCAGGGATGAAATTGAAAAGTACGCCTTTGTACTGTCTCCGCTGGCTGACCTGGCACCGGAACTGGTGCATCCTCAAACAGGTAAAAGCATGGCTGAAATGTGGCAGGTCATGCAGGCTGACATTGATAAAAACAGCCTGCAGAAAATTGATTTTAACTGGTAATAAAGCCTGTTTATGCAGGCCGGCAATTGATACATGCCCTTCTATAAATGCAGCAGCGCCTTGGTTTGTACTATCTTTTCCTTGGCCTTTTCCAGCACTTTGATACTCAGCTTGGGCGTCAACTGGCCCAGTGCCAGTTTGTGGAAAGCCGGTGTCTGGTCAATAATAGGCACCTCACGCTGTCGTGGGGTGCCGATATAGCTGTGTAAATGCGCCATATTAACAATATCCACCAGATCAGGCTTATCATTGTAATCCCGCATCCAGTTTTCTGTTTCTTCAGTCACCTCAATAAAATCTTCCGAAAAGTCCCAGCGGCTTAAAATGGATGAACCAACCTGAGAATGCATTTTTTTTATTACTTTATCCAGATGTTCCTCGCTATCCATAATCAGAGGATGGTCGACGGCCTTGTTTAAAATAGCCACTACACCTATATCATGGATAAGCCCGGCCAGCAGCGCATGTTCCGCATTAAAACCGGGGGTTATTTTTGCCAGTACAAAACTGATGGCGGCAATTTCAATACTATGCTCCCAGAGCATACACATGTGTTTGGTCAGAATGGGATTTTTAGAGGTAAATATTTCTTTCAGCGTAAAGGCAGTGACCAGTTGTACTGTGGTTTTGGTTCCCAGACTGACCACTGCTGTTTTTAAATCCTCGGCTTTTTTTCGGCGCTGATAAAGTGCGCTATTAGCAGCTTTAATAATTTTAGCAGCAATGGCCGGATCCGTCAGAATCACATTAGCAATGTCCACTGCACTGGAATTTTCATCCGCCACCACTTCACGAATTCGGGTGGCAATACTGGGCATACTGGGCAGTACAAAATTCCCTTTCTGCAGTTCCAGAATGAGTTCATACAATACCCGGTCTTCTTCGTGTTCTTCATCCAGCTGGGTTTCATTAATACTATAGGCTGATGTTTCTGACTGCTCGATGGCCGTGTCCATAAAGTCTTCTTTTAAAACCAGGATCTTGCTGGGTGCTTCAGTCGTGACCTTGTAACGGCTGGGACGCAATTGAGCGACTGGACTCTGGGCTCGTTCTGTACCAGCTTCCAGAACCATTTCTGAATCATCAAATGCCGTCAGTTTTAAACGGCCTTCAAGTAATAAAAACTTGTCTTTTGAGTCAGAGTTTAATTCCAGAATGACCTTACCTTTGGGTAGATTCAATACCTGAGTATTAACGGAAATATAATCCAGTTGTTTGTC
>JALVDE010000126.1 GCA_027009375.1 Gammaproteobacteria bacterium | reverse complement strand
ATTGACGGATATCTCCGGACTGTTCTTAAAAACTCCACTGACCTGACGCAGGCATTTTTCTTTTTGCAGTGTGGTCTGATAGTCAAAATAGCCCAGTCCTCTGCTGCTGCCGGGCCGGCCTTCAATACCCAGCGGATCATCAATACTCTGTCCCAGCATCTGCAGGCCGCCACAAATCCCCAGCACCTTGCCGCCGTAGCGAAGATGACGCTCTATGGCCTTATCCCAGCCATTATCTCTTAACCATTGCAGATCCTGACGGACACTTTTTGAACCGGGAATAATCAGCAGATCTGCCGGTGGAATATCAGCCCTTTCACCAATAAAGTTTAAATTGACCTGAGGATGCAGACGCAGAGGATCAAAATCGGTATGGTTGGAAATGCGGGGTAAAACCGGCACCACCACATTTAATGGCTGAGTATTTGTTGCCTGCAACTGTTGTGTGGATATGGCATCTTCTGCCTCAATATGTAAATTATGCAGGTAAGGTATGACACCCAGCACCGGTGTTTCAGTTTCCCGTTCCAGCCACTGGTTGCCCGGCTCCAGCAAACTCACATCCCCGCGAAAACGATTAATAATAAAGCCTTTTATACGCTGCTGCTCAGACTGAGACAGCAACTTCAGAGTACCGTATAAGTGGGCAAAGACACCGCCCTTATCAATATCCGCCACCACCAGCACCGGACAGTCTACCGCCTCGGCAAAGCCCATATTGGCAATATCATTTTCCCGCAGGTTAATTTCCGCCGGACTGCCGGCCCCTTCTGTAATAATTAAATCATATTGTTCCGATAATCTCTGATGGGACTCCAGCACGGCCTGCATGGCTGTTTTTTTATACTGGTGATAACTGCGGGCATCCATATCGCCCCGCGCCTTACCATGAATAATGACCTGGGCACCGGTATCAGAATTAGGTTTGAGCAAAATAGGGTTCATATCCGTATGCGGCGGCAGAAAACAGGCCTGTGCCTGTACCGCCTGTGCCCGACCAATTTCACCACCCTGTGCGGTTACGGCACTATTAAGTGCCATATTCTGCGGTTTAAAGGGTGCCACGCTGATACCCTGGCGAGCAAACAGACGACACAGGCCGGCCACCATGACACTTTTTCCGGCATCAGAAGTGGTGCCCTGAATCATTAATGTTTTTGCCTGCTTATTATTGTTTTGCATGTTAGAATATGCTTCTTTAATGTTATATCGTAACTACTCAGCGTGTTTAGATTTTGTGCCAGTTCAAGGCATTTTCGCACGGAAAATGTGAGCGTATATCAATACGTGACCATTTGAGTACGAAAATAACGCCGAAATGGTGCAAAAGATGAATACGCTGTGTAGTTACGTTATGCCTTGCTAACGTTATGGCTATATTACTGTAATTTTTTAATGGATTAAATCAAAGGAACACCATGTTTATTATTCTATCATGCGCCTTACTGCTTGATTATTTATTTTCTGAACCTAAAAAATATCATCCCCTGGTAGGTTTCGGCCGTCTGGCCGAACAGCTTGAACTACGCCTGAACGATCAACATATTCAGCATAGTGATGAGCAGTTACGGGTAAATGGCTTTCTGGCCGTTTTAGTCTGCCTGATCCCGGCCTGGTTTCTTACAGACTTTTTAACTCCGGACAATTTTATCGGCTATGCTATCGAAATTCTTATTGTCTATCTGGCCATTGGCTTAAGCAGCCTCAAACTGCATGCCCGGAATATTTATGAGCCGTTGCTGGCCGGTCAGACAGATAAAGCCCGTGAAGCTCTGGCTATGATTGTCAGCCGTGATACCGAGTCCATGGAAAGCGAAGATATTGCCCGTGCAACCACAGAATCGGTACTGGAAAACGGCAATGATGCCGTATTTGCCGCTATTTTCTGGTTTATGGTTGCCGGTGCACCCGGTATTGTTGTATACCGGCTCACCAATACCCTGGATGCCATGTGGGGCTATAAAAACGATCGTTTTAAGGCCTTCGGCTATTTTGTTGCCAAACTGGATGATTTACTTAACTATATTCCAGCCCGTTTAACCGCAGTAACTTATGCTTTTATGGGCAACTGGCACCATGCCACCAAATGCTGGGCCAGACAGGCACCTTTCTGGGAAAGCCCTAATGCCGGTGTGGTTATGGCTGCCGGGGCCGGGGCCCTGGGTGTACAACTGGGAGGTAGTGATCAGTATCATGGTGAAATCAAGGAGCGTCCCGGTCTGGGCTGTGGTAAACCCGCCGAACCAGAAACCATTATTGAGGCCTCTCATTTACTGGATCGCAGCACTTTATTATGGCTTTGTGCAGCAGCTATTATTAACCTGATCATTTAATTCTTTCTTTAATTGAATAACTGAGGTTTATTACCTATTATCAAAGCCAGGTTATTAAACACAACTGGCTTTTTAATGTCATTCAAAAACAGGGTAGAACTCAAACGTCGCAACTATAACCAACTGGTTGCCAGAGAAAGTATTGAAGATTATGCCCTGCGTTATTCTCCTTCCAGCTTTCGAAACTGGTCAGAATTTATTGTTGCCAATACAGCCATTGGAAGTATTTCATTTCTGGCTCTGGAAGTTATCGGTGCAACCATTGCCATTAATTATGGTTTTGAAAATGCTTTCTGGAGCATCCTGACAGCCTCTGTCATTATCTTTTTTCTAGGCTTACCTATCTGCTACCAGGCCGCCCGGCATAATATTGATATCGATTTATTAACTCGTGCAACCGGTTTTGGCTACCTGGGCTCCACCATTACCTCATTGATTTACGCTTCTTTCTGCTTTATTTTCTTTGCCCTGGAAGCTGCCATTATGGCCCAGGCTCTGTTTCTTTATACCGGAATGCCCCTGCAAATTGGTTATGCCGTCTGTTCTATTATAATTATTCCCCTGGTGTTTTATGGCATGACTCTAATCAACCGGTTGCAACTATATACCCAGCCAATCTGGCTAATACTGATGATTATCCCTTTTATTGCTATTTTTATAAAAGAACCGGACATAATCAGTTACACCCTGAACCTGGCGGGTACTAAATCAGAAAGTGCCCAGTTCTCTTTAACTTATTTTGGTTTTGCTCTTGGAATCTCTTTATCTCTTATTGCACAGATTGGAGAGCAGGTGGACTATCTGCGTTTTATGCCTGATAAAACAAAACACAATTCTGTTAAATGGTGGCTGGCCGTTCTGCTCTCTGGACCAGGCTGGATTATTCTGGGTTTTTTAAAACAGATGGGTGGTGTTTTTCTGGCCGCACTGGTGATTATGGGCGGTGCCTCCATCAATGATGCCAAAGAACCTATTCATATGTATCAGGTAGCTTATTCCTATGTATTTGCACACCCGGATATGGCTTTAACTTTTAGTTTTTTCTTTGTAATTATTTCCCAGATAAAAATTAACGTCACCAATGCTTATGCCGGCTCTCTGGCCTGGTCAAATTTTTTCTCCAGAATCACTCATTCCCATCCCGGACGGGTCGTATGGCTGGTTTTTAATATTATTATTGCGCTGCTGTTAATGGAAATTGGTCTGTTTGATGTACTGGGTCAGATACTGGGGCTGTATTCTAATATTGCTATTGCATGGATTACTGCCATAGTGGCCGATCTGGTTATTAATAAACCGCTGGGTTTAAGCCCTCCCATTATTGAATTTAAACGCGCTCATTTATTTAATATTAACCCGGTTGGTGTTTTCAGTACCCTTATTGCATCTATCCTCTCAGTTATTGCTTTTTCAGGTTTCTTTGGAGAAAGCATACAGGCTTTCTCCGCAATTATTGCTCTTGTCACAGCGTTTCTTTGTTCACCTGTTATAGCTCTGCTTACAAAGGGTAAATATTATATTGCCAGACAATCCGAATTTACTGGTAAATCTGATACTGTCAATAATAACAAAATAAACAAAACAATCTGCGGAGTTTGCGGTATTGCTTATGTCCAGCAGGACATGGCCAAATGCTCCATGTATCAAACCGATATCTGTTCATTATGCTGTACCCTGGAAGCCCGTTGTCATGATCAATGTAAAGACAAACAGGAATTCAGTTTAAAAAATATAGTAGTTAAACTGACCACACCGGTTCTAAAATATTTTTTACATACTGAAGCTATCCAGCGCCTTGTAAGTGTTTTT
>JALVDE010000125.1 GCA_027009375.1 Gammaproteobacteria bacterium | reverse complement strand
TAAATTTTCTGAAATATTCTGAGAGTTTATGGCTTTCCTTACCGCGGATCATAGAAATATATCGATCCGACTGTTCACTGTCCTGCCAGTCGGTTAAATCAATACGGGCCGCCAGATGCAGTTTGCTCAGTTCCAGATAATCCACGGGATCAATTTCAAGCTTTGAATTAACCGCCACCCCGAAAGCGTTATTAAGCATACTTATCATTAAAAATTCACTGCCAAACAGAGTATAGTGAACAAATATCAGATAGCCGCCGGTGGCCTTACTGGCCTGATCAATATAATGCTTTAATAACTGCATAGCCTGTTGGGACAGTTCCACAAAATTGATGCTTTTATCAAGATAAGAGGACAACAGAGTCTGCAGACTTTCCGATTTATCCTGCTCTTTTTCTTCCTGTTCTTCATTTAAAAAAGCACCAAACACCTTGCTGGGTTTGCTATTATAAACCTTATTTAAATCAGCCAGAAAAGTTTCCAGTGACTCAGAGGGTGCAATGGTTTCAGACTTTAATGACAGGGTGGATGCACCCTGATCAGCCAGCTTATCAACCTGATGTATTATAAAATTATGGATCAGCATTATTAGGTTTTAGTCATTATTGTAATTGGGAAGTCGGCATTAAAGAAGTTTTGCAGGGCCTTAAACAGGTACCAGCCATCCTCGCTGCCGGCCAGTTCACGGATTGAGTGCATGGCAAAAGTGGGGACACCGATATCCAGGGTTTTTACGCCAATTTCTGCAGCCGTAATTGGGCCGATGGTACTGCCGCAGCCCATATCGGTGCGTACCACAAAATTCTGCAGAGGTACTGCCGCCGCTGCAGCCATCACTTTAAACAGAGCTGTGGTCTCACTATTGGAGGCATAACGCTGGTTGGCATTGGTTTTAATGACCGGGCCATGATTTATCAGAGGGCCGTGATTTGCATCATGCTTATCGGAAAAATTAGGATGTATGCCATGAGCATTATCCGCTGAAATAAGCATGGAACGGTCAATCAGACAGCTTAACTGTTCATTAGTATCTACCAGGCGTTCCAGTACGGACTTTAAAAACGGCCCCTGGGCACCGGAGCTGGAGGTACTGCCTACTTCCTCGTGATCACTGCAGATCAGCAGGCTGGTGACCGCATTATCGGCCGCCATTAACGACCGGGTGCCTACATAACAGCTCAGTAAGTTATCCAGGCGGCTGCTGGCAATAAAATCATCTTCCAGCCCCACATAAGCAGCGTGCTGGGTATCATAGAAACTCAGTTCATAATCCAGTATTTTATCAATATCCTGTTGTACATTCTGTTTTAGTAATTGAGTTATAAGAAAGTCATTTAATGTGCTGTTTTTCTTCTGCTCTGAATCCTGCACCAGTACTATCGGCGGAATATCCGTCTGAGCATTAATAGAGCGGTTTTTATTGGCATCCCGATCCAGATGTATAGCCAGACTGGGAATACTGGCAATGGCTTTTTTAAAATCCACCAATGCTGACTTAATATTTCGCTGTGAGTCCTGATATACCACTTTTCCTGCCAGGGACAGGTCACGATCAAACCAGGGGTTTAACAGCACACCGCCATAAACTTCAACACCAAGTTTTAAACAGGACTGACTGGAAATTTCAGCATTAGGCTTAACTTTCAGACAGGGACTGTCGGTATGTGCACCCAGCATACGAATGCCGGTCTCAATAATATCTTCTTTACCATAAACAAAGGCTATAATAGATGAACCATTACGAGTAACATAATATCGCTCACCCGCTTCCAGCTTCCATTGTTCAGATTCACTTAATGCCTTAAAGCCATAACCTTCCAGCAGTTGGATCTGCTGCTGTACAGCATGAAACGGTGTTGGCGAAGCATCCAGAAAATTAAACAGCCCATGATTAAAATCAGTCAGTTCCAGCGGCTCAATCTGTGCAGTTTTTTGCGGTTCTTTATGCATAGCTTTTTTATGTATATTTGGTCTTATTGTTCCGCATGGACATTATAGGTTGAAGGGTTCACTTTAGCTGGCACCACATATTTTCTGCTGGGCAGCAGTTTCATAGCTTCTTCTTTAGATACTTCGGTAAATATCGGCTTGCCCCCCAGCACTTCGTATTCGACATCTACCCGGACATAATAGGTTTTTCCGGCCTGAACATCCAGAGTGATGGAAGAACCCTGCTCTTCATTACGATCATCTACTATATAAGTATGCTTACCGGGTGTGGTAAAAACATAGAAATAACTGTCCTGCGCCATGGCTCCTACAACCTCTTTACCTTCTGAAACCTGAAAGCGATAGGTGGAACCAATAAAACCGGGGGTGCGGTAAAAATAAATCAGTGCCTGATCGGGCTTTGCCTCAGGAAACACTTTTTCATGAGAATAATCAACCGATGCGCAGGCAGACAGGAGCAGCAGCACCGTTAAAATTGTCAGTATCGATACACTATGTTTAAAATTATTCATTTTTTCCTCTTTTATAATTTTTCTAACTGAATATTTCGCTAAAGAGCCTATACCCGGGACAGAGCTTCGGCACATTCTTTAATTAATTCATGTCCCCTGTATATAAAGCCGGTATAAATCTGCACCAGTTGTGCCCCGGCCGCTATTTTTTCCTGAGCATCCTGTGCAGAAAAAATACCGCCTGCAGCAATAATGGGCAGTTTTCCCTGTAGTTGTTCAGCCAGTACCTTAACTACATGGGTGGACTGCTGATAAACGGGTACGCCACTTAAACCGCCCTGCTCTTCTGCATTAGGCAAGTCTTTTACTGCATCCCTGGAAATAGTGGTATTCGTCGCTATAACTGCATCAATGCCTTTTTCCAGTAATAGATCGGCAATCAGTTTGATATCATTATCTTCCATATCCGGAGCTATTTTTACTGCCAGGGGAACATAGCGATCGGTTTGCTCTGCCAGAACGGTCTGTTCGGCTTTAAGTGTTTCCAGTAAATGTTTTAGTTCATCACCAAACTGAAGAGTTCTTAATCCGGGGGTATTGGGGGATGAAATATTAATAGTTATATAATCGGCATAGAGATAGACTGCCTGCAGACAATGTCTGTAGTCATCCACAGCAGATTCAACGGGCGTATCAAAATTCTTACCAATATTAATACCCAGAATAATATTGCTTCTATCCGCCTGTTTCACCTGCTCAATTAAATGCTCCACCCCTTTATTGTTAAATCCCATACGGTTAATAATGGCCTGGGCTTCTGGAATTCTAAATAAACGCGGGCGTGGATTACCCGGCTGTGGCCTGGGTGTTATGGTGCCCACTTCAATAAAGCCAAAGCCTACTGAGGATAGTCCGTTAATAAAATCGGCATTTTTATCCAGACCTGCAGCCAGGCCCACACGATTAGGAAAAGTCAGCCCCATGACTTCTACCGGAGCATACACCGGTTTACCGAAGATAAACGACGATAGGCCCATAGTATGCACCAGTTTAATCATTTTCAAACCGAGCAAATGCGCTTTTTCAGCATCGATACTAAAGAAAAGGCGGCGTATAAGGGAATAACTTAAGGACATGAAGAATACTTTTTAAGAGGGCTTTCTGGACTGTTCATTATAACTCAATAAGCGGATTATTGAGACAAAAAGAGATAGATACCGAGTACAGCACCGGTCACTGCAATGCTGAGATTCATAATCAGAATTTTACGAGTGGTGGGTGTTTTTTCCTGTTTCATATAGGTTAAAGCACCAAAAGCCGAAATAACCATGACAATTTCACAGAAAAAAACAGCAATAACCGTTGCAATTTTAACCCCGCCGCCCCATTGCTGGGTAAAGGAAAGATAGGCCAGAGTTAAACCGATAACAGCCGCAAAAGGAGGTACCAGAGAAGCGAAATACCAGATACTTTTCTTCATTTGTAAACTTTTCCTAAACTCTATAAATCAGCAATAAAGCTTTTGAGTATATTACAATCACAGCTCAAATCATAGAGTATTTTAGCTCGGCTTTCTGACGCTGAGAGATACGCTGCTGGGCATGCAGGTAATTGTCCAGCTGGTGCTGCTGTCTGGGATTAAGATGTTTTATCTCTCCACCGATAAAAGTGCATCGTGCAGGATAAGGCTCAAAATGGATATAGCGGACATCCACATGACAGTCGAGCTGCAGGAACCCCA
>JALVDE010000124.1 GCA_027009375.1 Gammaproteobacteria bacterium | reverse complement strand
AAATACGCACCACTTAACAGCTGTGGGTGATTAGCTCAGCTGGTCAGAGCACCGCCCTTACAAGGCGGGGGTCATAAGTTCGAATCTTATATCACCCACCATTTCTCTACGAGAAAAACCTGCTACTAAGTCTTCCCTACATAAACAGAATCTACCCGTTGTTTGCTGTTTATTTCAATAATCATACACTTTCTTTCTTATTTACTTCCCCAAAAAAATTCCAGGTGTTTTATAAATTTAAAATTTATTACCTTACATAGCCGACAATAGCGATAAAGTGGCTACAGGAACCCAGTAAGACGAATAAGTGCCAGATACCGTGGGCATGTTTTAGAACCTTTTTATCATCCAGCACATAAAAAACAATACCTACAGTATAGATAACTCCACCAAATACCAGCCAGAAGATACCAGCAAACTCAAGCCTGGCCTGTAGTGCTGTAAAGTCAATGGCGATCAGCCAGCCCATGATAAGATAAATGGCTAACTGCAATACTTCGATACGTTTTTTTATTTTTAACTCAAGAGCAATACCTATCAGGGCCAGGCCCCATTCGGTTATGACAATCAACACGCCTTTACTGTCATATAAAGTGACCATTGCAAAAGGCGTGTATGTTCCGGCAATTAAAAGATAGATCGCAATATGATCCAGTTTCTGGAAAATACTCTTTATTTCAGGCTTTGAAAAACTGTGGTAAAGGGTTGAGAAACTGTACATAACAACAAGGGTTAAACCAAATGTTATAAAGCTTAGAGAAACCTGCCATTTATGTTGTTGTACAGCAATAGTAATCAGGGCACCGAAGCCAATCAGGGAAAAAACAGCACCGATAAGATGGCTGATACTATTAAACTTTTCAGAATAATACATTTTTATATTTTAGAACCTGACAATCCTGTTCTCCATTCACTCAGGGCCATCTTGGCTTCACATAAGGAAATACTCCCAGATAGCGCCGTTTCCACCAGTTACCGGTGGCGGCCTTTTCTTCCGGGGTTGTAAATTGATATTCATAGGCTACCACCCGAAGGTAACGTGGCGGATGATCTTCAAAGGGATTATATTCAAACAGTTGCAGAACCTGTGGTGAGCCTTCCTGCAGGCGTTGAAGCAGCAGACGCAGCCAGAAAGTATCCCGCTGAGGAGGCAGAAACCACATCATCCAGTCCAGCCGGGGCTGATGCGGAATATTAACCGGCGGACGTTTATTAACCGGGCCTGGTTTATATCTGAACTCATAGGGATACCAGTTGACTCCATCATTGGAACCCTGTATTTCCAGCTCCTGTCGATCAACCTGCATAATTCCATAGACATGGAAAATATGTCCAATCCCCACCCGTCTCGCTGTGGTAAAGATTTGTTTAGCAAAATCAGGATAATGAACCGGCATTATACGTGAAGTGAAAACAGCAACACTGGTAACAAAGATTAACACCCCGGATATACCGAGCAGAACCTTTAATAGTCTTGTTGGCTGGGGCAGCTTTGCTGCCTTAATGCGGGTACGCAGTCGTTCAGGTAATAGCCTGGCAATAATACGATCGTCTAAAAGAAATATACACAGCACAATCACCAGAAGATTAACAAAATTATGATTACTGTTTGCCATGATCAGTAATTGGGTAAAAATCGTGATTAAGGCTGCGGCAATTCGAAACGGGCGCGGCAAAAAAATAAAGAAAGGTACAATTAATTCGGCAAAGAACACATAAATTGTACCGCCGGTATGCACCCAGTGGGGCAGATGATGAAAATACCAGGAACCGGCATGCGGCAGCACCTGAGTTTCAAAATAATAATCAAGTGCTTTTAAATCCAGCCAGGACGGATCACCATTGTACAGCTTAAAAAAACCGGACATAAAACGAAAACGAAATAATAACCAGTGAAGCAAAAATATCAGCAGTTTATTAGGCCCGCCCCGGATAAGAAATATGGCAAGAAAGCCCGTTTCCATTAACAGAGTGTCCCACTGGAAATTAAGAAACAGATCACCGGCGTGAAAGAGTGATACATAGAGAATATACATACCAATCAGGGCACCAAACTGCCAGCGCTCAAAAAACAGCAGAATGGCCAGCACTACACCGCCATAGGCCGCCATTTTTAAGGTAAAATCTGATGCATCGATCCAGAATACCGTCGGGATCTGAAACCAGGCATACCAGCCGTTATCTATATAGGCGTAGTTTAAGGTCTGGTAAAACGGCAGGATACCGTTCGGCCCGGCCAGCCCGGTGATCTGGACTGCCAGCGATAAGAAAGCGATGCCGTAAATAAGCGCAACACCACGGAGAAACAACCAGCTGGTCAGCTGATAGTTATTATCAGTGAGAAATAATGACTTTATGTTTATTTTCATTAGTGTGCTACTTAAAGTTAATTGTATGTGTTTTAAAACATACACGTACCGGTGCAACTAATTTAAAAATTCAGGAAATGACTTACAGTTTTCACTTAAACGGCTATTATGTTCTTTGTTGCCATGAAACTGGATTTTTTCTGACATGGAAAACTGCTGTAACTATAATATAAGTTGTGCATAGTTGCACTAAAATAGAAAACTTTCTATATCATACAACATTCATTGTCTCTGCCATTATTAAATGTTAAGTTTTTTATTTAAATTATAAACCGGTTTATGAATCATCAGGAAGAAATTACTGTTTCATGCCCCTATTGTGGCGAGCAAATCAATGTATTAATTGACTGCACTTATAATGGTCAGGAATATATTGAAGATTGTCAGGTTTGCTGTCGCCCTATTACTTTTTTTGTTCAATATGATGAATACAATACTATTCAGGTAAATACCCGGCATGAAAATGAGTAACTACATCCGGGGTTCAGTTAAACCTCATTCATTCTTTAACCCACAATATCCAGCACCCTGCGTCTAAATTTAACCCCCAGTTCTTTTGCCTTAGCCTCACAGGCTTTAATATCCACACCTTCCAGGCCGTCAATAGCGGTGGCCGTGGTATCAGGAATATACTTCGGCGCCAGACGTAAAAATTCCAGCATATTGTCATAGGAACCTTTTAAGGCAGGAACACAGTGGCGGTCATAGACTTCTTCATTCTGGGCATTCATAGAAACCGACAGGGCATCAACACATTGAGCCAGTTCCGGCAGGATATTGTGTTTATTAGCCAGATTACCCAGACCATCGGTATTGACCCGAACTGGGACTCCAGCCTGTTTACAGTAACAGGCAATCTCCAGTAATTCTTTTAAGCGTAGTGTAGGTTCGCCAAAACCGCAAAATACAATTTCATCATATTGACCGGCATCGCCAATGGCAGCCTTGTATTCTTCCACTGAATGACGGGTGGACAATAACAAATTGTATTCATGTACATCCATACTGCCCTGAATTTTAGGACAGAACTCACAGGCCAGGGTACAGCGGTCTGTCAGGTTAATGTACAGCTTGTTTTCTATGGTATAAACCAGAGTTTCTCTGGACGGTTCATGGTTTACAGGTATTTCTATATTAGGTTTACTCACACTATTTCCTGAAGATTACATTAATTTTGTAGTTATTCCATAATCGCTTTTAAGTCTGAGCTTAAGCGATGTATGGCGTGGCAGCGGGCACAGACTTTTACTGCAAATTCACCCAGTTTCCTGCCGGACTGGCTTTTATCCCCTGCCTTTAACTGTTGTTCCAGTTCAGGTAATAAGTCATCGGCTGCGCCTATTATTCTCTGAACAGGTTCTTTATCTTTTTTATGACAGTTACTGCAACTGTCAGACAGATCCGCTAACTGCTCTTTTACCGGTTTAAGATTGTCCAGTGCTGTATCAAAATAACCGTCTTTTATGGCGATATTAAGCCGATTAACTGCATCAGACAATTCCTCCATTACATTATCATAATCCACGGTTTTCTGAGTCTGTCGGTTTACCACAGTCTGTCGGCTGAAATCTGCACTGCGGTACAGCAAAGTCGTTATGGTCTGATAGTCATCATGACAATGCATACAGCTTTTTCCCAGTTTTTTTAAAACAAGCGGAATCTGACTGTGCTGTTGCCTGTTCACGGCTGTCTGCAGTATTTTGAGCTTATCTTTATACAGATATTTTTCCCACTGCGGCATCATTCTGGCAATAGAGAGGTAATCCTCGGCAAATTTTTCAGCCCATTTTT
>JALVDE010000123.1 GCA_027009375.1 Gammaproteobacteria bacterium | reverse complement strand
CCTGCCTTCCCTACACTCTCTGATAATGGCCGCCGCTACAATATCCCGTGGCTTGAGTTCATCAACAAAACGCTGTCCCTGAGCATTAATAATATAAGCCCCGGCAGAACGCAGACCTTCCGTAATAAGTGTACCGGATAAGTGAACAGGATAAGCCACACCGGTTGGGTGATACTGAAAAGAGTCCAGATCCCGCAGTCGGGCACCTAGTCGATAAGCCAGTACCAGACCGTCACCGGTTGCACCAAAGTGATTGGAGGTAGGAAAATCATTTAAATGCAGGCGGCCAATACCGCCAGTGGCGATAATGACAGTGCGGGCTTTTATCTGTATATAACGGGAATCTTCCAGAGAAGACAGTATGGCTCCGGCACAATGACCGGACTCATTACTGAGCAGTTCCACGGCCGGTGCATAATTACGCACCTCAATAGATGCATGGTTATACACCGACTCACGCAGGACACGCATCATTTCCAGACCGGTATAATCACGAAAATGCACCACCCGGCTGGCGGATGTACCGCCGGCTCTGCGGGTCAGTAGATCACCGACTGAATCCAGGTCAAACTGCATACCCTGCTGGATCAGCCAGCGTATGGTTTCAGGGCCGTCGGTGACCAGTTGTTTAACCAGAGTTTTGTCCGCCAGCTTATAACCGGCTTTCCAGGTATCATTATAATGCGCCTGTAAAGTATCCTGCTTCTGTACCGAAGCCTGAATACCGCCTTCAGCCATAATGGTATTGCTGTCACCCAGACGCAGCTTGGTGGCCAGAATGACCCTGGCACCGGATTCGGCGGCCGTCAGTGCCGCAGCACAACCGGCTCCGCCACCGCCAATGACCAGTACATCGGTTTCTTCAATACGAACACCGGCCAGATCAGAGGCATCAATACGGGAGTCGGCCTGCAGTAATTCCGCCAGTTGAGTATGACAGAGTTCTCCCTTATTAGGACCAACGTTTAAAGTGGTAATGGTTTCAGTACGATAATCAGGATGAAAGGTGTTCAGCAATTGCTGTTCATCCATATCCAGTTCACGGGCAGGAAATTCATTAACCCGCAGATAATTATCTAGCCCCTGCGTATAAGTGAGCCCTGAATAGGCGGTCATATTATCAGAAGACTTCATTAATCGTTTTCCTCATCATCTGTAACCACCTGCATCTGGCCACTGCGAATAGCTTCAAGGCGGTTAATAAGATTGGAGGGACGGGTATCGAAATAAGCTGACACGCGACGGGCAAACAGCCCCACATGATTGGGCTCAATAAATTCAGGGCAACTGGTCATACATAAATCACACATAACACAGTCTATAAACAGATCGCCACATTCTTTAAAATGACCTTTTACAGCCAGATCAACGGCCGTTTCCACATCAATGCCTTTTGGACAGGCTGCATTACAGCCATGACAATGCCGGCATTGCTCTGCTTCAGGAAAGATACTTTGAAAACGAGTCTGCACATTCCAGGAGGACTGAATATTCGATAGTTGATATTGATGATGAGAAGGCGTATCAAAAACGGCAAAGAGCACATCCATGCCGTCTTCAATTAATAATTGACAGCCCAGTTCCATACTCAGTTCGGTACTGTCCTTTCGACGCACCATAACCCGACAGGAACCGCAAACACCTTCCAGACAGCCCACTCCTTTAACCCGAGGATAACCGGCATACCAGAGCGCCTGTATAACAGAAAGCGACTGCGGAGCCGAAATGGGCCTGCCGTTAATGGTTAAACTCACCTGTGTTTCAGAAAGAGGCCTGGACATGATAGTTCGCAAGTTACAGATTAATAAGTATTCCTGTTACAACTATACTAAATTAGCAGTGTTAAGTCATTATAATAAAAACAAAAATCTTACCATATAAATACAAATATTCTGTTCTGCACCTTCCTGCTCCAAAACCTTCAAATAACAATAAACACACTCAAACAACTAACGCAATAGATAGCATCTATTAGTTATTTATAATATTTTAATAATAAAACCATTAATTTATTTGAATTATTTTGGAATAAAAACAAAGTGGCTGCGTCTTTAATTATGACTTATAAAAATATGGAGCTATTATGTTAAGACAAATCACATTTATTACGTTACTAATATCGCTATTAGTGGCCCCACTTCTTGGTATAGCCAGTGAAGCAAAGCCGTTTGCTGAAAAGCATGTGGTTTTGCAGATCAGCGACCCAAATCCTTTTAAACAAACCCTGGTGCTTAACGTCGCAGGTAACATCCTGAAACATTATGGTTCAGACAAGGTGGATGTTGAAATTGTGGCATTTGGTCCCGGTTTAAGACTGTTAACACTGGGCAACTCAAACACTAAACGCATAGATGCCTTAAATAATGAAGGTGTACGCTTTTCAGCCTGTAAAAACACCATTAAGGCATTCACTAAAAAATTAGGACATGCGCCTGAACTGAATCCTGTTGCGGTACCTGTCTCCGCCGGAGTGGTTCGTATTATGGATCTGGTTGATAAAGGCTACATTCTGGTTAAACCCTGATTCAGATTAATTATCTGAAAAAACAATAATTAATATTAGCTAAAAATTGGGATGATATTTATGAATATATTTAAAAAATCACTATGTGCTATTGCTGTCGGCAGTGGTATTTTAATCGCCGGTCAGGCTCAGGCTGTAAACTGGTTAATGGTTCAGGGTACAGAAGAACAGGGTTCGGCTCCTCGTGCTAAGCTGTGGGGTTTTTTACAGCCTCAGTATGAACGAAAGCAAAATGATAAACTGGCAGATGGTCCATGGAAAGGTCAGGATGCTGCTTTTAATTCAATTGGACCAAACCTGGACAGTAATTCTCAGTTTCAATTGCGTCGTGCCCGTATAGGTG
Organism: Gammaproteobacteria bacterium; assembly: GCA_027009375.1. Classification (GTDB taxonomy): domain Bacteria; phylum Pseudomonadota; class Gammaproteobacteria; order GRL18; family GRL18; genus JANELJ01. The sequence goes on along the minus strand of JALVDE010000123.1, from coordinate 1,294 downwards.
TACGCGGTGCCGGTTTTCCACTGGATGATAAAATCAATTACTTCTTTCTGGCAGAATTTGGTAAGAATGGTATTACTGAGTATGGGGATGCAGTAGAACTAACCGATGCCAGTGTAACTTTTAACCATATTAAGGGTGCTCGTGTTCGTGTAGGTCAGTTTAAAACACCTATGAGTGAAGAAGTTTACCAGGGTATCGCTTTATTTGACTGGATTAATTTTACCGGTTATGCCGCACAACAATTATTAGAACGTCATCTGGCTGTTGATGGTCAGACTCCATGTACACCAAACCTTACCAATGCGAAATACCTTGAAGCCTGTGCTAAAGGGAATGAATGGGAAGCCTTTGGTGCTGCCCGTGATACAGGTATTCAGGTCTTTGATACTTTTGTTTTTGAAAGCATGCAAGACTGGGAATTCTCCTATTCTGCCATGGTTGGTAATGGTAATGGTCTGAACCAGGGAGATAAAAACAATAATAAAGATTACTACCTCTATTTTTCTGCTGAGCAGGTGTATGATGGTAAACGCGCCCGAAGAAACGGCTGGAAAACATATGCATGGTACACCAAAGGTACTCGAGAAATATTAACCAGTAAAGGAAAAGGTGCTGGTGCAACTTTTGTTGAAGATGAATTTGACAGAAAACGTTGGGGTATAGGTACCACTTATCGTAAAGGTAAAATTCGTGCTGCTGCTGAATACAATAAAGCAGAAGGCATGATCTTTAACGGTGTAACGGGTGGTGCTATCCCAGGAAACATTGCTAATAATGTACCTGTCACTGCTCAATTTAATATGCTGCCTGATGAAGAAGCTGACGGCTGGTATGTTGATTTTGGATATAAAGTATTACCTAAAATTGAACTGGCTGCTCGTTATGACCGTTATAATAGAGGAACAAAAAACACCTTAGATGTTAATGGCATAGGCGTAGAAAGAAAATATAAGACCCTTACACTGGGTGCACAATATTTCTTTAATAAGAAAACCCGCGCTACTGTAAACTATGCCATCAGAGATGGTGATGGTCAGGACAATAATACAGCCGATAATATCCTGGATGATATGGGCGATGTTCTGTCCTTCCAGGTGACGGCCATTTTCTAAACTTTAAGCTCATTTATTTTGCTTCTTTGTAGGGATATAAGTCTTTTATATCCCTTTTTTCTTTTCTGACTTTTCTTTCCTGTTACTCAATATACCCCTTAAAAAAGTTACTTCTGATTAGTTGCGGTAAATGGTAGAATTTCTGATGTGCGTTCAATTATCCTATCTCCCACTGAGAATGG
>JALVDE010000122.1 GCA_027009375.1 Gammaproteobacteria bacterium | reverse complement strand
TTTACTGTCCACAGTAAATTTTCAGGTACAGGCACAGGACCCTCAGTCTCAGGCTACAAATACTACTAATGCTCCAATGGCACAGGATGGCTGTATGGGTATGATGAACGGCCAGAATCGTATGGGCATGATGAATGGTCAGAACCGTATGGGCATGATGAATGGTCAGAATCGTATGGGTATGATGAATGATGGTTGTATGAATATGTCCATGCAACGTCACCGATATGTTATGCAAAATGGTATAGACAGCAGCTATCAGAACAAGGTCAATCCTTACCAGTCAAACTCGGTGGATATCCTGCAGAACGGTAAAGCCCTGTATGAAAAAAACTGTGCTGCCTGTCATGGTACAAGTGGTATTGGTGATGGACCAGCCGGTGTTAATCTTACTCCAAAACCGGCAAATATAGCGGCATTCAGTAAAATGCCCATGGCCAGTGATGCTTATTTACACTGGACCATTTCAGAAGGCGGCGCCCCCATTCAGTCTCCCATGCCAGCCTTTAAATCCCAGTTAAGTGAAAAACAGATCTGGGAGATAATAACCTATCTGAGAAGGCTTTAAGTGTTAATTTAAACCAGCCCGGAGTAATAGTAACAATTTCTATTACTCCTTATTAATAAGCAAATTATTGAGAATAATATGTCAGCTGAAAATAAATCATCTATAAAAGAATGGTTAAAATATCCTCCTTTACGCAATCCATTAGCTGCCGGATTTTTTTCACTACTTGTATTTATTCTAAATTATTTACAAATTGTCGAGGAATCTGTCACAACCTGGGTTTATTTGTTTGCAATTATACTGGGTGGCTATTTATGGTTAAAAGAAGGTGTTGAAGAACTTTTTTCTGACCATAAAGTTGGTATTCCATTATTAATGGCAGGAGCAACCATAGGAGCCGTTTATCTTAATATGTGGGATGAAGCCGCTGCACTGGTTGTACTTTATGGTATTGCAGAAGGAATTGAGGAATTCACATTTAATAAAACCCGAAAGGCCATACGTTCGCTACTGGATTTAGCGCCAAAGCAGGCTCGAGTTATTCGTAAAGGTGTTGAAGTAATTATACCTGCTGCACAAATAAAAATTAATGATCAATTTATTGTATTACCAGGAGAATCAGTTCCCACTGACGGAATGATTATTAAGGGGGAAACCTCTCTTGATGAATCTCTTGTTACTGGAGAATCTGTTCCTGTTAACAAGAAAGAGGGTGATAAAGTATTTCCAGCGACTATAAACGGTACAACAACGATTATTGTTAAAGCGACCAGTGCTTATGCAGATAATACACTTTCCAGAATTATTAGTCTTGTAGAAAATGCCCAGGAGAAAAAAGGTCGGGCACAGGCCTGGATGGAGCGATTTGGTTATTATTATAGTCCGGTAATTCTTCTTACCAGCATTATGATGGTTTCTCTGGCTTATGTTTTTTTCCTTGATATGAATTACTGGATTGAAAAATCCGTTATTCTTCTGGTTGCAGCGGCCCCCTGTGCTCTGGTTATTTCATTACCTGTTGCAATGGCCGCAGGTATAAGTGGAGCTGCACAGCGTGGTATATTGATCAAGGGAGGTGCATACCTTGAAAATCTTGGTGTTATTAAAATTATTGCACTGGATAAAACCGGAACCTTAACCAGCGGCAAACCTGAAGTAACAGATATAATCGCAATAAATGGAACAGAAACCGAAGTACTTAAAATAGCTTCAGGACTTGAATTGCATTCTACACATCCACTGGCACAGGCGGTTGTTAAATCTGCTAAAAAACAACAAATCTCTCCTTTTAAATTTGAAAATACCCAGGCAATATTTGGTTCCGGTGTAAAAGGCTCTATTGATACCGACAGCTTTTATCTGGGAAATCCCAAATTATTTAACCAGTTAGGACTGGATATAACACAATATAACCCGATAATTGAGGAACTTCAGGCACAGGCAAAAACAGTTGTGATCCTGGGAAATGATAATCATATCACTGGAATTATCGCAATGCAGGATACTATTCGAGGTAATGCATACAGTCTGATTAAAGAACTTCATAAGCTTGGAATACGTGTTGTTATGTTAACGGGCGATAATAATAAAACGGCTGAGCATATAGCCAATAAGCTGGGTATAGATGATTTTCGTGCAGGATTAAAACCTGAAGACAAAGTGTCAGCGATTAAAGAGCTGATGCAACAGGGTGAAACTCTTATGGTTGGTGATGGTGTTAATGATGCTCCGGCCCTTGCAACTGCAACCTGTGGAGTGGCAATGGGTGCAGCAGGTAGTGATGCAGCCATAGAAGCAGCCGATATTGCCCTGATGGCAGATGATTTAACTAAGCTTCAGGAAGCTATGCAGCTGGGTCAGCAGGCTCGTAAAGTCAGTAAACAAAATATAATTTTTGCCATTTGTGTCCTGGTTATTTTAATTCCAGCCGGTGTTGGAGGTTTTATCAGTATTGCAGTAGCTGTACTTGCACATGAAGTCAGTGAACTGATTGCTGTTGCAAATGGTTTAAGAGCTGGACGATTATCTAAAGTAAATAATTCTGATAATGTCCGCTAATAATATGAGGTGCACTATGTCCAGACGATATGGTTTGTTTATTAATCTTGATTATAAAAACAGAAGCTCCCAGGAATGTACTCTGATTTGGGATATTATAAAAACCACATTTGATGAACAGGGATTTTTGTTTGAAAAACGTATTTTTGTCTTTTCCTCAGAGCATGATATAGAGCAGGTTTCTAATCTTGTTGTTCAGCTGCTTGACCAGATTCAAATTAATTCACCAGAATTACATATCTATAACTATTTGTCTGACTGTTTTATTTTAAGCCTGGATGAATGCAAAGATATTAAGCGTCCAGATACCAGCAATACTATTATGGTTGAAGATCTAAATCCCGAAGATCTCAAATTAATTGAGATGGAATATCAGGATTTATTCAAAAATATTAATTCCTGATATGCATCATCTAAATTATTAAACTGGTATTTTTGGTAAAAAACTCATAGACTTTATTATCTTTTAAAGGAATTGATAATATAGGAATAAATAATGAAACAGGCACATATTAGCGCAATTAACGGCATGGAAATTCTGGATTCTCGTGGTAATCCTACAGTTCGGGTTTTTATTGAGCTGGATAATGGAACCCATTCTGTTGCTTCGGTGCCGTCCGGGGCAAGTACCGGGGAAAATGAAGCCATTGAACTGCGTGATAAGGATATGGCCCGTTATGCCGGTAAGGGTGTTCTGCAGGCGGTGGAGAATGTAAATAATATTATTGCGCCGGCATTGTGTGGTATGGATGTTACCCGGCAGTCAGCTATTGATAAAACGATGCTGAAACTGGATGGTACAGCCAATAAATCTAATCTGGGTGCCAATGCCATACTGGGGGTTTCCATGGCCGTGGCCCGGGCTGCGGCAAAATCCTCTCATCTGCCTTTGTATCAATACCTGGGTGGAGCAGGAGCCAGACGTTTACCGGTTCCCTGCATGAATATTCTAAATGGTGGCGAACATTCCGATAATAATGTCGATATTCAGGAGTTTATGGCTGTTCCTATTGGGGCTCCCAGTTTCAGGGAAGGGCTGCGTTATATTGCTGAAACCTTTCATGTGCTCAAGAAAATACTGAATCAGCGTGGTCTGGCCACCAGTGTGGGCGATGAGGGCGGTTTTGCCCCTAACCTGGACAGTAATGAAGATGCCATAGAAACCATTGTTCAGGCCATAGAACAGGCTGGATATAAACCTGGGGAAGACATTGCCATTGCGCTGGACAGTGCAGCCAACTCTTTTGCAGTCGATATGAAGGGTGCGTACGATCTTAAATGGTCCGGTGCCGGTAAAATGCAAAGCCGTGATTTAATAGATATGGCCAAACAATGGCTGGATAAATACCCCATAGTGCTCTGGGAAGACCCACTGGCAGAAGGGGACTGGGATGGTTTTGTTCAGTTTACCCGTGAGCTGGGTAATAAAATTGAAGTGGTTGGTGATGATATTTTTGTTACCAATACTCAGTATATACAAAAAGGTATTGAGCAGAAGGCAGCCAATTCAGCCTTAATTAAACTCAACCAGATTGGTACAGTATCTGAAACCATAGAAGCCGTCAGAATGTGCCGCGATGCAGGCTGGCATTATTTT
>JALVDE010000121.1 GCA_027009375.1 Gammaproteobacteria bacterium | reverse complement strand
GGAGTAGATGCCTTCCAGATCATCCGGTACAGTAGACAGATAACAGGAGGATAACTGCGGTCTTAAGGTGGCAGAATTAAACAGGGTCGGCGTTGAGCACATAAAGTCAAAAGATGACAGTAACTGGTAAAATTCAATAGTGCGTTGTTCTCGGTCAATTTCGTTCATGGCCAGACCCATGGCCACACGCATAAAAAAGGCCTGAGGCATTTCCATGCGGACTTTGTCGTGGTGCAGGAAGTAACGGTCATAAAGCGTCTGCAGACCCAGATAATCAAACTGGTGATCCCGTTCCGGCAAAATAGCTGCTGCCAGTTTCTCCAGATCAAAATGCAGTAATTGCGGATCAAGCAGTTCCAGTTCCACGCCTTTTTTAATATAGCGTTTAAAATAGTCCGCGTATTGCTCAGCCATTTCGCTCTGGGTGGCTTCCCGTGGCTGCTGGTAAATGTCGCTCAGACATTCCCGGCGCAGGTTATCCAGTAACAGCCGGGCGGACAGGCGGGAATATTCCGGTTCGCGGTCAATCAGGCTGCGGGCATTAAGGATCAGGGAGCTGTATAAATCTACTTCCTGCATGCCGTCATAAGCCGCATTCAGGGTGTCTTTAAGTACCTGGTGGATATCCACTTCCTTTAAACCTTCAGCTGCTTCCTCAAGCACCTGTCGCAGACGTTGTTTATCCAGTGGTTTTTTATGTCCGGAGGCATCCACAATCTGGACAGGTTTTTTTTCCTGGTCTTCGGCCTGATCCTGACTCTGGCTGGAAGCTCGTTTTTGTGCCTGCTGCTCACGATAGAGAACATAGGCACGGGCAATTTTATGCTGGCCGTTACGCATCAGAGCCAGTTCAACCTGATCCTGAATATTTTCAATGTGGACAGTGGAGTTTTCCGGTAAATGCCGGAACAGTGCTTCAACCACCTCTGTGGCCAGTTTATCCACAATATCATGTACCCGGCTGGAAGCGGCTGCGGTACCGCCTTCAACGGCCAGAAAAGCCTTGGTCAGTGCCACGATGATTTTACTGCGGTCAAAAGCGGTTAGCTTGCCATTGCGTCGAATGACCTGATGCTGGCTATAAGGGGAAGTTTGATCACTATGCTGATGTTTTACCTGTTCAGCCTGGCTTAATAAAGTGCCGGTTTCTACTGACAGAGCGGTATCGGTGCTATTGCTTATATTGGACATGGTTTTCCTCTGGTGTCTTTTTTAAACTCACTTAAGCGGCCAGAGGGAGAAGGGGAACTGCAGACGGTCTTCTCACCCTGGGCCTTTACGCGAGACCCGGGTTGAAACATATTTAACCTAAATAAATCAGTTGAATCGTAGCGAGAATGATTTATTTAGGTTTAAGGCAGGTAACCGGACTTAAAAGCCGTTTCAGTATGAAAAAACTTTATTACCGTTGCGCGACAGTTCCGGATTTGCACCGGATTCCCCTGCGGACACTACTGTATAATATAAGTATTATAATATTATGAAATCTATATGTAGTGTGTTTATTTTATTGAGATACAAGATAATGTATTTTTTTAAAAAAAGCAAGGCAAATGTTTATACTGAGATGTCTGTGTTATGCCATTGTAAATGACTGCCTGTAAAGCAAAATTAGCTAAAGTTATGAAAGTAGAAACTTTTTCAAATGCTGAATAAGGAAAGTTTATGTTAAGATAAAAGTCGTTGATATTGTTATCAGTAACTGAAATGTATAGAAGAATAAAAATTAAGTTCCCGATAAAATTAAGTGCTCTACTGTCTGTCTGGTTGTCAACCCATTTACTTTATGCCGCAACTCTGGATGTCACAATCAGTGGCTTTAAAAATAATGCCGGCAGTACCCTGGTCTATCTGCATAATCAGGCTTCTTCATTTCCATTCCCCACCCAGTCTCAGAAGGCTTTAAGTTTCCGGCAGGTAAAAATAAGCAATCAGTCATCCAGTGTGACTTTTGACAAGCTTGAGCCTGGTACCTATGCTGTTTCAATTATTCATGATGAAAATAAAGATGGTCTGTTACAAACTAATTTTATTGGTATACCAGAAGAAGGTGTTGGGGTTTCAAAAAATGTGCATGGTCATTTTGGACCGCCGTCATATCAGGATGCCAGCTTTCAATTAAATGAACATAAGCATTTAAATATTAAGGTGCATTATTAAGTTACGGGTACTTTCATTTTCAGGTGTTTTAGAATACCCTGTAATGGCGTCAATTCAACAAGAGCACGGAATAAAATATCATTATTATGTATGAGTCCATAACATTCATATATCTGATTGTTGTTTTTAGGGACAGTTTTTTCCATGGGGCTAGTCAGGTGAATTAATATATGCAGGCGATCATTGCTTTTTAATTGGGTCAGTACAGATCGGTCAACACTGATTTTATGTGAGGTGTAAACCATGGGAGAACGTTCAAAGTCCAGCTTTTTGAGCATGAACTTTTCCAGTAGTGCGCAGGATATAAACGCGCAGGGAAATATTTCCGGAAACTGATAGCGATTCTTCAATTCATCAAAAAATGTTCTTTGATCGACTCTGGAACCACATAAAAAATTCTTGGCATTACTGACATTCATAAATTTTCTTTTCAGAAAAAATGTTTTATCCTGTCCTTTTAAAACAATGTCTAAAATATCCCTATCCGGATAATGACTGAGTTGTTCTGGAAAACTATCAGAATTAGTATCAGGAAGAAACAGAGGCTGAGTGGTTTCTTTTTTAAAACCGATTAATGCCAGTTGTTTGTCTGCTTTTACACTGACTCGGTTGCTTAGAAAAGGTGTTTCACCGTCTTTAGAGGTCTGGGTATTGCGGATATTAATACTGATATTCTGATCCGGTTTAATGGCATTGGCAAAATTAAACTGGTAATTACTAAACTGGAGCTGTTGCTTCTGTATAAACTCAAGTTCATTATGAATTTGTCTGTGTTGCAGAATCTGGTTTTCAATTAAAGATTCAATCTGAAAACCCAGTGCAATAGGACCGTGAAATGGGTTCTGATAAATTCTTGACCATTGCTGGCTGTCGTGAAACAGGTTAAAGTCATCGGTGGCATTACGGGCTACATCAATATGGATCTGATTAAACTGTAATACGCTGGTTTGAGTTACTGCAGAATCCATGGCAATCCTTTAATATTATTCATAATAAGTTTAGAAGTCCGGGCTTTTTATTACAAGTTCTCTGAAAAAACCGACTCTGCTTTAAACCTGGAATCATTAGTATTGGTTTATATGTTTACTGACTGGCCTATGTTGATAAATTTTTGAATATAGCTAATATCCTGGTCCTTTTCCCTCATGGCCAGAAACAACTGCTTTTGCAGACCTTTTTTACTGATGGCTACAGTAGTCAGTTTGTTTTCGGTATTTTTATTATCCGCCAGCCATTGCGGCAGTACGCAGACTCCGCGCTGAACTTCAGTAAGCTTGAGCATAATGTCCAGGGACTCTATAAGCTGAAGGCTGGCGGGTTCTATATGGGCCGGTCTCAAAAAATGATTTAAAATGTCCAGCCGCTCCAGGGCAACGGGAAAGGTGAGCAGGGTCTGATCGGCCAGATGTTCCGGCTTAATATATTGATATTCAGCCAGAGGATGTTCCAGTGCCGTGACCAGCACCAGTTCATAGTCCAGTAATGGAATATAAACAATACCGGACTTTTTCACCGGATCGGGGGTAATTAAAACATCCACATGATAATTTAACAGACCTTCCAGACCGGTAAACTGAAATTTATTGATAATATCAATATTAATATCAGGCATTTGCTGTATAAACTGTCCGATGATCCGGGTCAGCCACTCATAACAGGGGTAGCATTCCACACCAATACGCAGATAGCCCTGCTGTCCACCGGCATAGGCCTGCAGTGTTTTTTCAGCCTGTTCCAGTACCGGCAGAACCTGTTGAGCGGTCTGTAGTAATAATTCACCGGCCTGGGTCAGGCGAATATTTCGACCGTCTTTTTCCCATAGTTTAACTTCCAGTTTTTTTTCCAGATAACGGATCTGATGTGACAGGGCAGACTGGGTCAGACACAGGGCATTGGCCGCTTCTGTCAGGGTGCCGTTATGATGCAGAGCCTGAATAATTTTAAGGTGACTGTTTTCTATCATATTCTTTTTTAGCAGCATTGGTTTTATATGAGTAATGCTCAT
>JALVDE010000120.1 GCA_027009375.1 Gammaproteobacteria bacterium | reverse complement strand
TTATTAACTGCTGTTTAAATAATTTGATTTTAAAACAAGGGTAACTTATAGGTAACACAGCAAAAAATTAATAATAAATAAATCTTAATTGCTACGTTTAAATATGGTGTAAGTTCTTGATTTTAAATGGTGCCCAGGGCCGGAATCGAACCGGCACGGTATTGCTACCGAGGGATTTTAAGTCCCTTGCGTCTACCAATTTCGCCACCTGGGCAAACAGGTGTGTTTGGAGCGGGAAACGAGATTCGAACTCGCGACCCCGACCTTGGCAAGGTCGTGCTCTACCAACTGAGCTATTCCCGCAATAACTTCTCCTGGCGGAGAATGGTTTTTAGAAGTATGCCTTGTCAGGCTATATTTGGCCTTCTGTAAAATTGACGGGGATTATACCGAGCCATACAGGAGAAAGCAACGCTTTTAAGTAGAAATTAGTCATATATATTGTTAATTTTTAAATGAAATTTTCTGTGCTTTTATAATGTAAGTCTTTGATTTTTAATTTTTTAACAGTGCAGTTATTTCTTCCGGTGGTAAAGGCCGGTAATAAAAGAAACCCTGGATAATGTCGCAGCCCATTTCTTTTAACAGACTGACTTCATCTTGATTTTCAACCCCTTCGGCGACCACCTGATAATTTAGGGCGTGTGCCATATTGATAATGGTATTAAGTAGTATGGCTGATGTTGAATCGGCTCTTACATCATGAATAAACAGTTTATCAATCTTCAGGCAATCGATAGGTAACTGTTTTAAAGAGGCGAGGGATGAATAACCGGTACCGAAATCATCAATGGCAATTTTAATGCCGGCTTCTCTGAGTTTAATAAATATATCCAGAATTTTTTCTGGTGACTGAATAACACTTTCAGTAATTTCAAGTTTTAACCTGTTTGGTGTTAGCTGGGTCTCTTTTAGAATGTTTTCTACAGATGAAATTAATTGCGGATCACAAAAATGGATGGGTGAAATATTTACTGCTAAATTAAGTTCCGGCAGGCCCTGTTGATGCCATTGTCTGGTCTGTTTACAGGCAGTTTCTAATACCCAGATCCCCATTTTTTTTATTAAACCGAGATGTTCGATAATATGGATAAAATCTGCGGGTTCGACCAGACCGCGTTCAGGGTGACGCCATCGGATCAGGGCTTCAACACCAATAATTTTACCCGTTGATAATTGCACCTGTGGCTGGTAATACAGTTCCATTTGTTCAAGCTCAATGGCCTGGCGTAGTTCTTCTTCCAGCTTTAAACGTTGTTCAGCAAGAAGGGTAAGATCTTTCTGGTAAAATGCATACCGGTGTTTACCGTTTGCTTTAGCGGCATACATGGCACTATCTGCCGCTTTTAACAGGGTTTTAAGATCCTGCCCATCATCCGGGTAATGGGCAATACCAATACTGCAGCGAGGACGAATGGTTTTGCCTTCCAGAAGTACAGGTTGATTAACCTCTTCCAGACAGCGTCTGGCGGCATCTGCAGCGCCGTAAAGCTCATTGACATTATCAATGAGCATACAAAATTCATCACCGCTTAAACGGGCAACAAAATCAGAATGGCGCAGAACGCGTTCAAGTCTCTGGGCTATGGTGATTAATAATTTGTCACCGATATCGTGCCCCATACTGTCATTAATATTTTTAAAACCATCGAGATCCAGAAACAGCATGGCAAAGCGTTCCTGGCGACGCTGGGCAGAATTAATATAATCCCCGACGTGTTTGTAAAAATAAGAACGACTGGCCAGTCCTGTCAGGGCATCAGTATAAGCCAGTTGACGAATATGACGTTCCGTTGCATTTTTCTGAGTAATATCCTGTATGGTGCCTAGTATAATATTCGGGGAGTCCGGTGAAGTACCCAGCTCCTGATGGACTATCAGGGTTGGGCGCTCATTAACTACCAGACGATAATCAATAGGTTTAAGAGGTGCATTTTGAGTAACATCGGTAATAACACTGCGTACAAAACTGCGATCTTCCGGGTGTATAAACTTTAAATAGTCCCCCAGGGTATGACAGCAGGTATCTGAATTTATGCCTAATAATCGGGAAAAGTTTTCAGAGACACTAAAGGTGTCTTTTATTGAATCCCATCGCCAGTAGCCAAGGTTAGCTATTTTTTGAGCGCTGGCTAACTGTTCATGTACTTCATTGAGTATTTTTATATTCTGACTGGCACGCAGGTTAAACATAATATGATGTTTGAGTACCATATAGTTGACAGGTTTGGTAACAAAGCCGGAAACACCGGTATCAAAAGCCTGTTTGACTGCATCAATATCTTCAAGTCCTGTCACCATGAGTATAGGTATGTTTTTTAAAGATTTTAATTTCAGGAGTTGTCTGGCCGTTTCAAAGCCATCCATGCCTTCCATAACTGCATCCAGAAGAATCAGGTCTGGTGGAGCGGTTCGACAAATATTAATGGCCTGTTTACCATTGTCAGCTTCAATTACCTGATAGCCTGCAGCATGCAGTGCATCGGAAGTGTTCATTCGAAAATCAGGGTCATCATCCACTATCAGGATGGTATAGTGGTTCTGTACTGGAATTTTATCGTCAATACCAGGAAGTGTATTTTGAATATTATGAGAATAATGGTTTAAAGCGTTAAGGAACTGTTTTAAAGCGGGTTCTGTTTTATCCAGTAAATTCTGGGCAGCAGATAGCTGGTTATTTCTGGCAACAGATTCTAATTCAGCATAATAAGGAGAGAGTAGTCGGGCACCCAGATTGGCACTGGCTGATTTCATGGTGTGTGCTATTAAACGCAGTTTTTCAGTATCACCTGAATCCAGAGCCTGATGCATTTGAGCCATATTTTCTGAGGCCTGATGAATAAAGCTCTCAATAGAGCGGGTTAAAATATCTCGACCGGTTTCGATACTTAAATGGCGAAGCTGTTCAATAACCGATAAATCGATTACTTCAATGGCATCGACCTGGTCTTTTGTTGCAGAAGGACTGTTTTCAGAATCTGTGTTTTTCTCATTATTACGGTGTTCTAAACTATCCGACGATATTGCATAAGCTGTCTCTAAGGGCTGGTTTCCCGACCCTGGCAACCAGTGTTCCAGCACATTGGTTAATTGTATTTTATTAAAGGGTTTACTGAGGTAATCATCCATGCCGGCATTATGGCATTGTTCCTGAATACCTTTCTGGACATCGGCTGTTAAGGCAATAATAGGAACAGGGTGGCGCTTCAGTTTTTGCTCTGTTTCTCTAATGGCTCTGGAGGCTGTAAAGCCGTCCATTTCAGGCATATGGCAGTCCATTAAAATGAGATCATAGTGCTGTTTCTGGAAGGCTTCCAGAGCCGCTTGGCCGTTTTCGACAAAGTCAACTTCACAGCCGATAGACATTAACATTGCAATGGCTACTTCCTGGTTAACAAAGTTATCTTCAGCCAGCAAAATACGACCTGAGCAATGTCTGTTTTTTAATTTATCCTGTGGTATTGTCTCTATGGGATGGCCCATAATTTGATTTAAACATTCAAATAATTTTTGCTGTCGAACAGGCTGAGATAAAATACATTCGGCAGATATTTTATCTTTCAAACCAGTGTTTATGTCATACTCAGTAGAACTAAGGAGAATAATCTTTATTGCGGATATTTCATTATTGGAGCGAATTTTGTCAATCAGATCCTGGCCATTAATACCTGTCATGTGCCAGTTTATTATTAATACCTTATAGGGTTCTTCATCTATGGCTGCCTGTTGCAGTATTTCCAGAGCTTCTTCTACAGAAACGGCTTTACGACTTTGCACTTCCCAGTTGAGCAGTTGTTTATGCAGGATATCTCGAGCAGGGTATTCATCAATAATTAAAACTTTAATGCCTTTAAGCTTATTGTCTATAATTGTTTCTGTATCAGCCATATGTACAGATTTTGACATGTGTACTGTAAAACTGAATCGGGACCCTTTTCCCGGCTCACTTTCAAGCTGAATATCACCACCCATTAACTGTACCAGTTTTCTGGCAATAGCCAGGCCTAAACCGGTGCCGCCATAACGTCGGCTGGTCGTAGTATCAGCCTGGCTGAAAGCATCAAATATTTTTTCCTGCTGGAACTGTGAAATGCCCGGACCGGTGTCAGAAATTTCAAAAGAAAGTGTATATTCATTGTCTGATTTATCGACCACTCTGGCCCAGAGTTTTACTTCACCACGTTGAGTAAACTTGACAGCATTACCCAGCAGATTAATCAGAACCTGGCGCAGTCTTAGGGCATCACCATAGAGCCATTGAGGTAAATCAGGCGGCAGGTTTGGAATTAATTTCAGGCCCTTGTTCTGAGCCTGAGTGGTGAGCAGCTCCAGAGTGTCTTCCAGTAAATTGCGCAGATTAAAGTCTTCATTTTTTAAATATAACTTGCCTGCTTCTATCTTGGAAAAATCCAGGATATCATTAATAACTTCCAGAAGGTTTTCAGCAGAACGATGCGCAGTTTCTGCCAGACGATGAGCTCTGATATCCAGACTGCTGTCCATGAGCAACTCTGTCATACCCATCACCCCATTCATAGGCGTTCGGATCTCATGGCTCATAACGGCAAGAAACTCACTTTTTGCCTGACTGGCCGCTTCTGCTGCTTCCTTGGCTTCCTGCAGACTGTGGGTTCTTTCGGCGACTCTTTTTTCCAGCTGTTCCTGGTACTCGTTAAGCTGGTTATCCCGATCCTCTACCTGTTCCAGCATTTCATTGAATTTGGTAATAATGGTGCCGATTTCATCTTTATCACCGGGCTCCAGGCGTAAACTATAATCCTTTTTACTGGAAACCTTTTCCATTGCATTGACAATCTGTTTAATGGGGGTGGATATTCTGCGGTGTAATCGATTTGAGAGAAAATAAACCGCACCCAGAATAAAAGCCCATAACAGCAACATACTGACTAGATAGTTTGCTATCTGGTTATATAAATTATTAAGATTGGATTCAATATAGATGGAGCCTAAATAATTATTTTTATAATAAATCGGCTTTAAGGTAATGATCCGGTTGTAGACAAAATTCTGTTTTAAATGTTTTTGCTGTTTAACCTGTTGCAGCCACTGGTGTATTTTATCCGGACTTAACTGTATGCTGGTATTGGCTTCACGAGTAAACTCAGCCATTTTGCTGTTATCTTCCGTAAATAATACCGCCACATCCACTGAAGGGTCTGAGCGTAGTGAGTCCAGTAACTGCCCGGCGATTTTATTATCATTAAAGGTTAAGGATGCAACAGAATTGGTTGCCACAAATTCTGAGAGTACGGTGGCTCGTTCAAACAGGCTTTGACGATAAGAAACAAACTCAATGACAAGGTAAGCCAGAGATGAAAAAATCAGCACCAGACCACTACTGATCAATATCATCTGTCTTAACTTTTCAGCAATGTTTTTATTTTTAAAACTTATCATTGATTATTTATATCATTATCTACAATAGTTGACAGCTGTAATAAGGTGGAAGAAATTTTTAAGCCTGACGCCTCAGCTTTTTTTAAATTAATTTTAAAACTAATGTGTTTGTTTTTTGTAACCAGCTGGATCATGCCGCCTTTTTCAGCAAACTGTTTAGAGTCACTAATGGTTAAAACCGGTGCGCGATCAAATTTATTAAGTATACTTGTTAAAAAAGGCCGTTTTGATTCACTGATAAAAACCAGTTGGCAGTTGTTTATAATACTTTGTGAATTATTAAACCGCTCAGTCACAACGCTTAACTTATTAACTTTTTTCCCGTTTAATAAATTTAATGCGGAACCAAATTCATTCTGACCCAGAACACATATTTTAAAAGAGCCCGCAGAGTTATTTTGACTGGACTTAGGCCAGTCAATAAAATGCGTTAGCTTTAATAACAATGCTGCTTTGATTTTTTGTTCATCAGTAGTATTGTCTGCATTTATAGGAAATGAAAACAGAACTATTAGGATAAAAACGCAAAATACCGAAATACGGTTATGCAGATTGTTTATAATTTTATTTATCATGATTATAGTTAATAGAAGCAGGGAGCTATTAATAGCTCCAGCGTATCTGACCGTATACAGAGCGTTCAACTTCAGTATCTATAAGTACGTTTTCTCCGGAAAATTCCGGGTGATGATTATCAAAAAGATTTTGTCCAACAATAGACAGTTCCACATCCTTTCTTGGTTTCCAGGCTACTCTCATATTAAAGCTGGTATAGTCGGGGATACCTTTGATATCAGGTTTGGATACATTGGTTTTTTTCAGTTCATCTACATAATAAACCCATAAATCCAGTGCGATATTGTGACTTAAGTCCATCATTGAGCGAATGGAAAACTGGTTTTGCGGGCTTGAATCTTCCAGAAATATATCAGTACCAGAAACATCATGACTGGTACTGTCTAATCTGGCTTTAATATTGTTATAACTGTAACTGGACTGTATGCGCCACCATTCTAATGGCCGCCATTCTGTGCTCAGTTCCAGACCATAACTGCGGGCACTGATATTATTATCAAATGTCACATCACTTAAAAATGAAGAGCTCTGTTGTTCGTAATTTTGCAGATCATTGTACTCATTATAAAAAGTAGCCAGATCAAAGGATAAATTTTCCTGTGGGTGAAAACGGTAACCCAGTTCATAAGCCAGTAGCTTTTCTGATTTAAAATCATCATTACCATAAGCACGTAGAACCTGTGCCGGTGCCGGTGGGGGAAGCGGTACAATAAAGGAAGTAAAAGCCCCGCTTATATCTAGGCGGGATGGACTTCTTACAGCACGAGAAACAGAAGCCCAGAGGGTATTGCGTTCATTAATTGTCCAAAGTAAACGGGCACTGGGCTGGATTTCCATATTCGTGTATTCATTATCTTCGAACTTGGAACCTATGGTCAGACGTAAAACTTCCGGGATCAGCTCTATTTCATCCTGAATAAATGCACTGTAGGACTCAATATTATTCATGCTGTCGGGAATAAACATAAAAGCAAAGGTATTATCAAAATTGTCTTTAATATGACGATATTCCATGCCCCATATAATGTCATGCTGCTGGATTTTGAACTGGTGCTGAAAATCGATATCCAGAGTATCGTGAAACTGATTGACAAATGCTTCCTTACGCTCAGTATAATCATAATAAATCTGCAGGCTCATACTGGAGGTATCAGAAAAGCTGCGATTCCATTTGCCTAGAATATTCCAGCCGGATGAGTCGATATGATCGCCGGCATTGGCATCCAGAAAGAAGGGGGCATAAATGATACTGGCGGGATTAGAAGGATCTTTCCAGAGATTAACCGTCTGATTTTCATTAGAATTATAAGCATCGCCCTGAAGTGTCCAGGTGTCTTTTTCATTAGCTCGGGCATCAATTCTAAAACCACCCTGGATACGATCCCAGTCATCACCCCCATTTTTCAGACCAGAGGCATACGAACTGTCACGGTCATTATATTTAATATAAAAACGACCGCTGGTATTATTATCTAATTCAGTACCATAACGTAGGCTGGCAAATGATTTTTCTTCATCCCCAACTCCGGCAACAAATAAACCATCCTGAGTTTGACTGGCCGATTTGGTAATAACATTAATTACTCCATTTACCGCATTAGAACCCCAGACTGTTGCCCCAGGGCCACGTATGACCTCAATACGCTCAATATCATCCATCATAGTATCCTGGGCGTCCCAGTAAACACCGGAAAATGAAGGTGAATAAACCGTACGTCCATCAATCATGACTAATAACTTATTGGAAAACTCACTATTAAATCCCCGGCTGCTAATGGCCCATTTGTTGGCATCCATACGAGCTACCTGGATTCCCGGGGCCATTCTTAATGCTTCCGGGATACTGGTTACACCCGAACGTCTGATATCTTCATTAGTAATAACATAAATGGCAGCGGCTACCTCATTAAGTGACTGTTTCTTTTTTGAAACAGATGTCACTTCCATGGACAGTAATTGTTCCAGGGGTAAATTGAGGTAATCATCTACAGAATTGTCAGCATGGATGTTAGAGCTTAATAAAAATGCAGTAATAGTTGTCAGAAAATAATAATTCTTTTTAATTATCAACATGATATTTACTTTTATATTAGGATATTCATTGATAGAGTAAAAATGGTTTTATAATAAAAATAAGTATAAACCCTAATAAGGGTAAAGCAAGGTGAAACAGAAATTAAATCTTAATAAAATGATGGACTTAGAATATGAAATAAACTTAAAAATAAGGGGGGGAATTGGAGGCTGGACCCGGAGTCGAACCGAGATCCACGGATTTGCAATCCGCTGCATAGCCATTCTGCCATCCAGCCATTTAACTCACTCTAAAATTGGTGTTAATTGATACAGCAATGAGGAGTTTAATTTAGATTTGAAATCGATTGGAGCGGGAAACGAGATTCGAACTCGCGACCCCGACCTTGGCAAGGTCGTGCTCTACCAACTGAGCTATTCCCGCTTTTTTTCGATGGCGTGTATTTTAACGTGTGTGCAGTTTATGTCAATGGTTTTTTTCAGGATTTTGAGACTGTGTGTAGCCGAGTTCTTTGACCATCCTGTAATCATCCATAATAAAGCCTCCACCGATATTTTTGATTATTGCACCCTTATTGATAAAGCCCATTTTCAGGTAGGCTTTAATGGCGTTGGTATTGTATTTATTGACGGTCAGGGATATTTGTCCGGCATTAGCTTTAACTGCCTGCTGCTCAATAAAGTTAATAGTCTGTTTGCCAAAACCCTGATTGCGGTATTTGGAAAGAATATAAAATTTACTGAGAAACAGCTCATTATCATGGATTTTAAAGCTGAAATAGCCAATTGGCAGAGTGGCCTGATTAAGCTGGAAATATTGATAGTCTTCATTGCTTATTTGCCGGCTAATACTGTTCACGGACTGAAACTTTTCCAGCATATATTCTACCTGGGCAGAACCAATAATTGGGGTAAAGGCTTCCTGCCAGATTTCCTCTGCCAGCGCTGCAATGATGGATATCTGCTTTTTATCCTCTACTTTGTGAATATTGAGTTTCATAACAGCCGGTATTTCCACTTGCACAGAGATTAATGGTTCGATTATGTCTGTGAACATTCAAAATATCAAACCACATAATTTCTGTATAATAACATCAGGAACATTCATGAAACATAGTAATACTACAGGGAATAACGCTAATGAATACAAAAAAATCAGTCTTTGGCAAAATGGATGGTATCTGGGAAGCTATTAAGGATATCAGCCTGATCCTCAAACCGTGCCGATTCAGTATTATTCTTTTAATTGCCATTCTGGCCTTTTTTATCCTCGCCGATCAGGGACAGGATGTTTTACGGGCTCTGACTGAACAGGAAAATACCTCTTATTCACGGGTTTTCTGGTTTTACCTGGCATTATTCTTATGGGCCATAAATACCTGGTACTGGGCCAGGGTTATGCTAAGATTTAATTTTGATAAGCATGATAAATACACCGCAGACTGCCATTCTTTAAGTGAGCAACAGCAACAGCGTCGTATCCGGATCCGACAGTATCTGCCGCGGTTTTTAGGTACTTTTGCGTTTCTGCTTACCGCTTATGCTTTTTATAAAACCGGCTCAGGTCAATCAAATAGTGCCGGTTCAGATGTCTATTTATATTTTACGGCAGCCTGTATTGTATTTGCAGGACTGTTTCTTTATCTGACTGCTAAACGGCGGCAATGGATTAATAAGCTTCTGGGACAGGCCAGTGCAAAGTCACTGGAACAAAAGTCCTGGCTGAAAACTCTGGCTCATGATTTTAATGAACCCTCTTCAGAGCAGATATATGGTGCAAATTATACCTCTCTGGCTGATGTTCCGGTTTTAACCTGGATTATGCTGGGGATTCTGGCTGCTGTCAGTATTATTCTGTTTGTCTTATTTACTGCTGTACCTAATTCAGCTGTAGTGCTGGGAACTGCGGCCATTTTCCTGGCCGCTGCTGCAAGCTGGGTCTGTTTTGGCAGTGTCCTGGTGTATGTGGGCAGTAAATACAGTTTTCCTGTGATCACCCTGGTGATTATTGCTGCAGTGGGTTTTAGCCTCATTAACAATAATCATGATATCCGTTACCTTGAAAAGCAGGAGTTTGCCAGCCGGACGGGTCTGAATAACTATTCTAAAGAATGGTTTCGAGGGCTGAATCCGGAAAGTGAACAGAAAGTCCCTTATTTTATAATTGCGGCTGAAGGCGGTGGGATCCGGGCTGCTTACTGGACTGCACTGGTTCTGTCTGCTTTTCAGGACAGTAATGCTGAATTTTCCAGGCATGTTCTGGCTCTTAGCGGTGTTTCCGGCGGCAGTCTGGGATCGGCCGTATTTGCCGCAGCACTGCATGAGCAGGTTCAGCAGGGTGCATTCAGTGCTAATGCAGTCAATAAAGGGCTTAAATGCCGTTTAAAGGATACCGACAGTATCACAGAAGCTTCTGTTCAGGAGTGTACCAGCGCCGTACTGGCGAATGACTTTTTAAGCCCGGCGGTGGCCTTTATGCTCTATCCTGATCTGGTGCAGCGGTTTTTACCGTTGCCGATCCCTTCTTTTGATCGTTCCAGGGCACTGGAACAGTCCTGGGAGGCGGCCTGGGCTAATGTATTTCCAGCTCAAAACAACAGGCAGAGCAATTTATTTGCAGGCGATTTTTTTGAACTGTGGAATATTAAAGATGAGAATAAATACATTATTCCCAATCTCTTTTTAAATTCAACCTGGGTTGAAACCGGTAAGCGGGTTATCAGCAGTAATCTGCTTATTGATCACCGGCAGTTTTTTGATGCGGTTGATTTTTTTGATGCTTTAAATAGAGATGTTCGCCTCAGTACAGCAGTACATAATAGTGCCCGTTTTACTTATGTCAGTCCGGCAGGGCGCCTGCACCCACCTGGAAAACCGGTCTGGGGGCATCTGGTTGACGGTGGCTATTTTGAAAATTCCGGAGCAACTACGGCTTTTAATATTTTATTATCTATAAACAAACATATTAATAATCCTGAAAAGTATATACCGGTGGTCATCGTTATTACCAATGATCCGGCTGTGAAAGAACCCTGTGATAATACAGAAAATACTCAGGATCCCTCAGAAAATAACTGTCCCAAACAGGAATTTATGAACGAAGTTTATTCTCCCGTAGCCACCATGCTCAATACCCGTGGTGCCCGCGGCAGTTATGCCCGTGATGAGATAAAAAAATATGACCAGAATCAGGACGGTTTGTATCTGGAAGTGGGGCTGTGCGGAGACAAGGGACCTCTGCCTTTGGGCTGGACTCTGTCGGATGCAGCCAAAAACAATATGGAACAACAGTTAAAAGCTTATTTTCAGAGTTTTAAACAATCAGGGGAAAAGTTTAACGCCCTGAATATTAAGCATTTGTTAACACTTAAGGCTGTTTTAAAACAGGCTTGTAGATAGTGTGTGTAATATATTGATAAATTGCACGCTATTACCTATGCTTTAGTAAGGTATTTATTATGTATGGTTTAAAAATCAGATAATTAATGAAAAGTTCACCTAATAATATTTTAAAATCGGATAAACTGCAGTTTTTTGACGAGCAATCCAGCCATGATCGTCAGGATAAAGAAGCAGAAGCACAGTTACCATGGAAGGTTATGGTGATTGATGATGATAAATCCACCCATGATGTCACGGCCATGGTTTTGAATGGCTTTGAGTATGAAGGTCGCGGGCTTCATATTATTAGTGGCTATTCAGCTCAGGATGTATATCAGTTGCTGGAAGAACATCCCGATACCGCCGTTATTTTACTTGATGTGGTTATGGAGACTGAACAGGCCGGGCTGGAAGTGGTCCGCCATATTCGGGAGGAATTAAAAAACCGCTTTATTCGAATTATTTTACGTACCGGGCAACCGGGGCATGCCCCGGAAACTGAAATAATCACTCAGTATGATATTAATGACTATAAAGATAAATCTGAACTAACGGCTGTTAAACTAAATACCGCCCTGGTGGTTGCCCTGCGATCCTATCAGGATCTCAAAACCATTCATTCTCTGGCCATGTCCAATGAAATCCTTGAGCAGCTTGTCAATGAACGAACTCTGGCTCTGGGTCAAATTAATCGTGAGTTGAAACAGGAAGTTTTAAAAAGAATGGAGAGTGAGCTCCGTCTTCTGGAAGCACAGCGTCTGGCAAGGATAGGCAGCTGGGAATGGGAACTGGACAGCAATAAACTTTTTTTTTCTGATCAGATTTTCAGTATTTTCAATCTGGATAAAAATACTTCAGAGCTGGATTATGACACCTTACTAGAATGGGTTCATGATGAAGACCGTGATATTGTAAAGCATGAACATGAGGGGGCAATTAAGGGTAAGCGGCCTTTTTTCAGTATTGAACATCGTATTGTGTTACCGGATAAATCCATTCGCTATGTTTCACAGCAGGGTGAAATTGTTGAAGCAGAAGGACAGACAGTTAAAATTGTCGGGACTTTTCAGGATATTACTGATCGTCATCTGGCTGATCAGGAAATGAAAAACCTGTCTCTTGCGGTAGAGCAAATAGCCGATTCCATTATGATCACCGATGTCAATGGTAGAATAGAATATGTTAATTCGGCTTTCGAAGAAATAACCGGTTATAAAAGAACTGAAATTATCGGGCAAACACCCCGAATTTTAAAATCAGATGCACAGAATAAAAAATTCTATCGTCGTTTATGGGAATGTATTTTAAATGGTGATGTTTTCAGTGATGTAATTATCAATCGTCGTAAGGATGGAGTACTT
Source organism: Gammaproteobacteria bacterium (assembly GCA_027009375.1). GTDB lineage: Bacteria > Pseudomonadota > Gammaproteobacteria > GRL18 > GRL18 > JANELJ01. Next base: position 1,257 of record JALVDE010000120.1, on the reverse strand, counting down.
TATTATGAAGAAAAGACGATTACTCCTCAAAAAGATATTATGGGGAAGATCACACACTTCATTTCATCCGGCAAAGATATTACCGAACGTATGGAATCACAGGAGCTGCTTAAACATCTGGCTCACCATGATAACCTGACCGGAATGCCTAATCGCCTGCTGTTTCAGGACAGACTCTACCAGGCTATGTCACGTGTAAGCTGGCATAAGCGTACTGTTGCCATACTGTTTATTGATCTGGATCGTTTTAAGCGGATAAATGATACTTTGGGGCATGGGGTAGGTGATCAATTATTGTGTGAAACTGCAGAACGCTTAAATAGCTGTGTACGGGAAGGTGATACGGTAGCACGTCTTGGCGGTGATGAGTTTTCTGTTATTCTTAATGATCTGGCTTCAAGGGATGATATTTCACCCATCTGTGAAAAAATAATTCATTCACTGACCCAGCCTTTTATTATCAACGGTAATGAGCTGTTCGTTTCTGCCAGTATTGGTATTGCCCAATTTCCCCTGGATGGTGAAGATAATAAGACCCTGTTAAAAAAAGCCGATATGGCCATGTATGAAGCCAAGGCCAAAGGGGGTGAGACTTACTGTTTTTATTCTGAACAGAACAATGCCGGGCAGTTTGAACGACTATCTCTGGAATCCAAACTGAGACGGGCTCTTGATAATAATGAGTTTTTCCTGAATTATCAGCCTCAACTGCATTTAAAGAGTGTACAGGTTATCAGTAGAGAAGCACTGTTGCGCTGGACGCATCCGGAATTCTCAGATATAACTCCCAATATTTTTATTCCGGTTCTGGAAGAAACGGGGCTGATTTCACCGGTTGGCGAATGGGTTATGCTGCAGGCCTGTAAGGATGAAATGGTTCGTCAGAAAGCCGGTCTTACCCCCCAGAGAGTCGCGGTTAATTTATCTATCCGTCAGTTTAAACAAAGTGATTTTGTCAGCAGGGTCGAAAACATTCTTAATCAGACCGGTATTAAAGCCGATTATCTGGAACTGGAGGTAACAGAAGGTCTGTTGATAAAGGATATTCCAGAAACTGCAAGAACATTGCATGAATTGCATGAGTTAGGTGTCAAATTATCCATTGATGATTTTGGTACCGGCTATTCCTCTATGAATTATCTGAAGCGTCTGCCTTTTGATACCTTAAAAATTGACCAGTCCTTTGTCAGGGATATTATGCAGAATAAGGATGATGCAGCCATTACCAGCGCTATTATTACCCTGGCACATAGTATG
>JALVDE010000119.1 GCA_027009375.1 Gammaproteobacteria bacterium | reverse complement strand
AATAAGTTTCCAGAGGATAATGAGTTTTTCTTTCTATCATTGCCACCAGGTCATTTATTTTTTTACTATTAGTACTATTTAGTACAACACCGGAAACAACAAATAAATGTTTTTGATCAGATAAATGCTCAGCATAGCTATTGAGACTGAATAATATTAAAAAAAACAGCATATATTTCATATAAAAACCAGAACCGATAACAGAACACTAAATACCCTGAAAAAACAAGGAGAGGAATTTAGCCTAATTAAACCAGAAAAGAAAACCTTTAATATTTGAAGTTTAGTTTAAAATTCTTTGTAATCAAGAGATTAAGTATATTTATTTTAAAAACAATGGAATCAGCCAACATTACAAATATTTAATGTTTTTTTTGATCTTTTTTTAAGATATATGATATAGAATAAGAATCTTAATATCTGACTAGCTTACTCAGACATTATCGTTTTTTTAATTTTATGGAGAAAAAAATGCACAGAATCACATCACTGGGATTTGCCGTTTTACTGGCTGCAACATCAACTATGGCAGTTGCTGATATGGATCATAACCATTCAGGGGGAACCAATGGTATGCAAAACGGAATGCCTATGGGTCAGGGTATGAGTGGCATGAAAAATGGTATGCCTATGGGCCAGGGTATGGGCGGCATGAAGCAGGGCAACTGCGGTGGTATGATGCAGATGCGCCAGAAAATGCAGGCCAAAGTTATGCAGATCCAGCAAGAACCCGATCTGGCCAAACGTCAGGCCATGATGAAGGAACACATGGATAAAATGCAGGCCATGATGATGAAACGTCGCCAGGCCATGCAGGCTGAAATGATGAAAATCACTAATGAACCTGATGCTGAAAAACGTATGGCCATGTTAAAAGCTCATATGGCCAAAAAAGGCGGTATGATGAATATGCAGGGTAGTAAAGGCAGCATGCAGGGTATGATGATGAACCCGTCTGCTCAGGATGAGCATTCCAGTTCTGAACATCAGCATTAAATTATACCTTTTAACGTATTCCTGTATTTATATTTACAGGAATACTTTATTTATTTAATCTCTCTTAAAAAAATTCAAAAACCTGTCCCTCCTGTAGCTTTTGATCTGGATCAATAATCCAGTAAATTTAATGTTTCTATAGTTTATATACCTTATTCAAATTAATTTTATAATTTCAAATGCTTATATAAATATGCTTTTTTTTATTTTAAAAAAAAGGTTTTATTAAATTTATGTAATGTTTGTGTAAGCATTCTGTAATGTTGTCATTGCTTTAATTGTTGTATCAGAAATTTCTTAAGTTATTAATTTCTGAAAACCATAAAAATTAAAGGTGATAATTATGACAATAAAAAAACGACTAAATGCTGCAGTTATTGTTGCATGTCTGGGGTCATTACCCAGCCTTGCATTTTCTGCCAGCAATGCTGAGCTGGAGGCTCAGGTTAAGCAGTTACAAAGGGATCTGGCCGAAATGAAAGCATTAATGAGGGACATAAAAACATCCCAGGTTACTAAAAAAGAAGTGGCTGTTATGAAAAAACAGGTGGAGTCAGTTAAAAAGACTCAACTGGAAGAAAAGAATGCGGCTTCGCAGGTACATCTGGCCGGTTATGCTCAGTTTAACTATACGGCTAATGATAGAACTTATTATGACGATGGCGTAAAAAAGAAAAAATACAACGAATTTTCTAATTCTACCTTTTCTCCAATATTTCACTATCAGTATAAAGACCTGTTAATGTTTGAGTCAGAAATGTCTATGACAATTAATGAGTTAGGTGAGACTGATACTGAAGTTGAATATATGACGGCTGATTTGCTTATTAATGATAATATGACCTTTTTAGTCGGTAAGTTTTTAAGTCCTATTGGACAGTTCAGACAGAATATTCATCCTGGCTGGATTAACAAATTACCTACAGCACCATCCGGTTTTGGTCATGATCAGGCGGCCCCAATTGCAAACGTCGGTGCGCAATTAAGAGGTGGTTTTTACCTGGCCGATACACAATTTAACTATGCGACCTATGTAGGTAATGGACCTAAATTAGGTGGTAGTCATGATGGTGGTGGTATTGCTATTGAAGCTAATGGCTCGACCAGTAATGATAATAATGAATTAACTTATGGTGGTCGTATCGGCATTTTACCTGTTGACGGTTTAGAAATTGGTTTGTCAGCGGCTACTGGTAAAGCCGCCTTAACTTATTTTGATACGGTAGAAAATATTGAGCGTACCGAGAAAAACCGGGATTATGATGTGCTTGGTGCTGATTTTGTTTATAACTTTAAAAAGTTCCAGGCCAGGGGTGAATATATTTCTCAGGAACTGGGCAGCTTAAGAACCAGTGAAGTTGATCCATCCAGTAATAAGTGGTCATCCTGGTATGTGCAGGGAGCCTATAAATTTTCTCCTTCAAAATGGGAAAGTGTTTTACGTTACAGCGATTATGATGCTCCGGGAAATCTGGTCGATCAGGAACAATGGTCACTGGGTCTTAACTATCTCTTTGCCAACAATATTATAGGCAAAATAGCCTATGACTTTAATGATGGCACTAAAAATACCCTTAGTGACGAAGATAAGATTACCCTGCAAATGACCTATGGATTTTAAGGAATGATTATGACTATTTATAAAAAACAATTATCCCGTATCGTTTCCGGTCTGGTACTAACGGGCAGTCTTTTTGCGGCTGGAAACATAATGGCTCAGCTCTTTCCACCCCCAGCGGATCAGGTTGTTGATTTAAATCGTGGTGCCAAAGTCTGGGCTAATACCTGTACACGCTGCCATAACCTGAGAGAACCTTCTGAATTTTCGGACTATGAATGGAAAGCCATTATTACCCATATGCGGATCAGAGCCGGTCTGACCGGTAGAGATGCCCGGGACATTGCGGCTTTTATTATGGCCTCCAATGATCCGGTTCTGCCTGCTGAAAATACCTCTGAGTCTGCTTCTGATTCCATTCCGGATTCCGGTATGTCGGGTGAACAGATATTTAAATCGACCTGCATCAGTTGTCATGGTGCCACTGGCAAGGGTGTTATTCCCGGAGTACCTGACTTTACCGAAGCAGGCGGGCGTCTGACTAAGTCTGATGATGTCCTGTTTAAACATATCAGGGACGGCTTTCAAACGCCTGGAAATGCAATGGTTATGCCGCCAAGAGGGGGGAATCCAAAGTTGAGTGATAATGATCTGAAAGCAGTATTAAAGTATCTGCATAGTCAGTTTGGTTCCAAATAGCATAAACTTAACGGAAATACCGGCATTATGCGGGTATTTCCGGTTTGTTTTTTAGAATCATTTGGTTCATACTCATTATAGGTTCAGTTGAATGTGTGGTAATCATTCGTGAAAAAAAAACTAAAACAATTAAAGCTAAGGCAATTAAAAAAAGTCTTTTCGTTTCACCTTCCTCTGGTACTGAGTTTTCATGTATTTCCGGTTCACACCGTTATTGCCAGTAAAAATGATTTCCTGCTGGCTGAAGCCAATCAGAAAATAAACGTCAGCTTTGATACCTCGACTACTCAACGTTTTAATGAGTGGGAAAAACTGATGTTCCACAGTCAGGGCATGAGCGATACACAAAAGCTGGTTCTGGTGAATGATTTTTTTAATAAAATGCAATGGCTTGAGGATGATAAGGTCTGGAACAAAAAGGATTACTGGGCAACCCCTATAGAAAGCTTAATTAAAAATGCCGGGGACTGTGAGGATTTTTCAATTGCCAAATATTATACCTTGCTGGCAATGGATATACCCGTTGAACAATTGCGTTTAACCTATGTGGTGCTGGATAACCACCAGGGTCACATGGTATTGTTTTATTTCCCAGGAAATGGCCGGCCTCCACTGGTTCTGGATAATCTTAACAAGAAAATATTAAGTAAATCCCAACGGCCGGATATTAAATATATGTTCAGTTTTAATGATACCGGACTATGGCTTAAGGGTAATAATACATCGGTTCCTGATAATGAAAATATTATCCGTCAATGGACAGAAATGGTAGAACGAATTAAAAAACAATAATTCAATCTTTTAAAAACCTGAAATCTTATCCCTTACTATCCAGCTCCTCAATAATTGGACAGCCATCCTTACTACCCCGGCATAGATTTAACAATAAACTCAGTTCTTTTTTTAAATGGCTGAGTTCTTCAATGTGATCCTCTATCTCGGACAATTTCTGGGCTGTAAGTAAGCGGATTTCGTCTTTTACCTGTTGAGGTTCCTGCCGCATCTGTAATAACTGCTGTATTTCAGACAGGGAAAAATTCATTTTTTTTGCACGAATAATAAATTTAAGAATGGAAATATCGTTCTGGTAATAACAGCGTCGGCCGGATTCATTTTTGGCCACTGTGGGTAATAAGCCGCACTTTTCATAATAACGCAGAGTATCTGCAGTTAATGATAAAAGCCTGGCGGTATCGCCAATACTCAGTGGGTATTTGATCGGTTTATTCTGAATCATTTAAAAGTCCCCAGGAAAAAATAGTCCTGATTGTGCTCTAATTTTAAAGGTATAGTTCGCTGAGGCTTTACTAATGCTGTTATCTTTACCTCAGCATGAGGTCATAATGTGTTTCTCTGTATATAAAGTATAGTATTAACTGTTTAATCAGGTAAAATTGCAGCCCCTGTACTATAATATATACGCAAAGACTTTAGCTACCAAATATACATAAATTTTTAAATAATTATTTATGGTGTAATCTCCTATGAAATCTTTACTGGCTCGTTTTATTGCAACCGGGCTTCTTTTAACTCTGCTAATGTCCTGTTCATCTTCGAATAAACCGCAAACCGTCACTCTGGCCAGTACGGCAAGTCTGCTGGATTCACTGGTATGGATAGCTAATGAAAAGGGATATTTTAAAGATGAAGGTCTGGAAGTCATATTTCATGTCTATCCGTCTGGAAAGCGTGCTCTGATAGGTATGCTGGAAGGTAATGCCGATGTAGCAACAACGGCCGATGTTCCTTTTATGGCCCAATTACACAAACATCCTGACCTGCGTGTTATTGCCACAGTAGGCAGTGCCGATGATGAACTGAAAATTATAACCAGAACTGACCGTGGAATTGTAAAACCTGCTGATTTGAAAGGTAAAACCATTGCCACACAGGAAGCTTCAGCAGTGCATTTTTTTTTACATCTGTATTTGTTGCAGCACTATATCAGTGAAGATGATGTAAACATTCAGTTTATGAAAACTGAGGATCTGCCAGTGGCTCTGGCCGATGGCAGTATAGATGCCATGAGTCTGCGCGAACCCTTTATTACTAAAGCTTCTGAATTACTTAATGGTCAGATCCAGGTGTTTTCTGAACCTGCCTTATATCGAAAAACCTATAACCTGGTGGCCAGAAACTCATATATTCAACAGTATCCTGATATTATTGACAAGCTGCTTAAAGCTCTGTTAAAAGCAGAGCATTTTGTTGAAGTTAATCCTGAACAGGCCAAGCAGATTATGGCCAGTCTGCTTAAAACCGATAAAAACAGTGTTGATCAACTATGGAATAACTTTGTCCTTAAGGTGGTACTGGAACAGGATTTTTTATTGCAGTTGCAATTACAGGAACAATGGTTAAAACATATCAGTATGGGTAATAATGAGCCTTTACCGTTATTCGAGTCATTATCCCTGCAGCCGTTAACCAGAGTGGCACCGGAACGGGTCGGACTCAAGCCAGATACAGACGGAAACCAGTAAAAATGACAATACTGCGCAGCCTGCTGTCACTAATCAGCCTTATTCTATTAATGAATCTGATCAGCGGATATCTGGTTTATCGTCAGTTCAGCGGCATTGAACAATCGCTTGAGAGAGATCGATTTCTGGGTGAACTTTTGAAAAGCGAAACCCGTATGCAGTTGCTGGCCAGTAATTATTTAAACACTCAGAGTCAGCAGCATTATTCCCAGTACAGACAGGTACTTAAAGATCTTCAGGCACAGATGAATTCGGCTGAACGGATTTTTAAAAATTCTCCCAGTATCCAGAAAATTCATTTAATTAAAACCAAGCTTCACCAGGCCCGAATAATTTTAAAAAAATATCAATATAACCAGCAGCAATATCAGTTATTTTTACAGCAAAAACAGACAGAAAAATTGAATATGGCTGCTGAACTGGAATCCCAGCTTCGTTCACAGCTGCTGATTGTTTACCAGGAAATAGTAGTACAGACGCTCCGTTTACGCTCCTTTGAACAGCAGGAGAAACTTGACCGTGCTCAAAATGACATGGTTAAAATGTTTTCCCTTCTGGTGCTTATATTTTTAATTGTCAGTTTCTTTTCCTATCTTATTTATCGGCGGATTTCCAGTCGTATCGCCTATATCTCTGACGCGGCAAAACGACTGGGAGAAGGGGATTTAAAAGTCCGTATAAAAAGTGATGATAATGATGATATGAGTTATCTGATCCGTACCTTTAATTACATGGCGTCCAGGCTGGAACAGGCTGAACAGGAAAATCAGAAAATGCTTAATGCGGCTGAGCGGCATGCCTATCATGATGCACTAACCGGTCTGCCCAATCGGCGTTATATGATTGAGAAACTGGATAACGAGCTTTCCAGGGCTACCCGGCATAATTTTAAAGGCGCGCTTATTTTTATTGACCTGGACAATTTTAAAGGACTCAATGATTCCATGGGGCATCCAGCCGGAGACAAACTGCTTATGGATGTTTCCCGACGTATGATTTCCCAGATCCGTTCGGAAGACACTCTGGCCAGAATGGGAGGGGACGAGTTTGTTTTACTGCTGCCTGAACTGGAGCATTCTGCAGTGCAGACAGCTGTTAAGGCTGAACAGATTGCTGAAAAAATCAGGGCATCTATTATTATTCCTTATGATCTGTCCGGCACTGAGTTTACGGTAACGGCCTCTCTGGGAATCTGTATTTTTCCTGATGACGGTACCACCAGTGAAGAATTACTCAGGCATTCGGATATTGCCATGTATCAATCCAAAAAGCATGGTCGAAACTGCATTACTTTTTATTCTGCTGAAATGCAGGATAATATTAATGTCCGGGAAAAAATGAAAGCTCTGCTGTCAAGAGCTATTAATAATAATGAGCTGGAAACCTGGTACCAGGTTAAAGTGGATCAGGGGGGTAACATTGTCGGTGCCGAGGTGCTGGCTCGCTGGCAGGATGCCGAGCAGGGATGGATATCACCGGAACGGTTTATACCTATAGCAGAGCAAAACACTCTGATTATTCCGCTGGGTAAATGGCTTATTAAGCATGTAACTAAAACGGTAATACGCTGGAATACCCTGGATCTGTGTCAACAGTTAAAGCATCTCTCCATTAATATCAGCCCGGAGCAGTTTTATGACTCCGAATTAATTGATCTGCTTATCGCCATGGGTAAAACCTTTGAACAGTATTCAATGCAACTGGTGGTTGAAATTACCGAAGGGGTATTATTAAACAATACCTTTGAAGTCATACAGTCCATGGCCTTATTAAAAGAGAATAATATTATTGTTTCCATTGATGATTTTGGTACCGGTTATTCATCAATGGCTTATCTTAAGCGCCTTGAACCCAGAGAGATTAAGATTGACCGGTCATTTATTTTTAATATTCACAATGATAAAGATAACCAGGTGATTGTTGAAACCATTTTTTCCATAGCAGAACATTTTAAAATGCAGGTGGTGGCTGAAGGGGTTGAATCTGAGGAGGAGCTGAATTTTCTAAAACAGAAAAAATGTCACCTTTTTCAGGGCTATTATTTCAGTAAACCCCTGCCTGAAGATGATTTTCTGGTATTCCTCGAAAAAGGCTGCAGCAGAGCAGAACCAGATGATACATATAATGATGCAGACAAAATGGGTTAAAAATCATTCTGTGCTATCCTCGTACACCAGGTTGAATAAAAAAACCAACTTGCGTATAATCCAGAAATCTTATGCAATTGCTGTAAATATTTGAAATGTTGAAGAAATTAATTTCTTTATTATTATTCCTGTTCCTTTCCCAAAGTGTGCTGGCCAGTTTTGACCTGCATCCGCATACTACAGATCATAATAAAACAATTGATATCGTCAAGCATTATAACGATTCTTATGTGATTGAAAGCAGTTTTTGCCAGAACACTTCTACTCAGCTGCAGTCCCAGTCTGATGACGGCAGTAATAATTTCCATCACCATGAGTGTCACGGCCATACATCCAGCATCACTTTTAGCAGCTTTCCACTGGATAATGTTCAGTATGAGCCTGTTTATATTCGTTTTGCCTATCTTTTAAACGATTATTTTATTACCCTTACTTCTCCACAAAGACCCCCAATAAGATAGATTCCATACAAATAGATCTATCCTTTATCTGGCAGAATCTGTACGTTCAAAATGTATAGCAAACGGGTATGAAAGCTGTTTTCATTACCTGATCCTTCTGCTTAAAACTTCGCCAGAAAAACTGTTCCCAGGGTAGATCCGATCAGTCGTATTTTACGTCTTTAGCATCAAGATCTGTTTTAAATTTTATATTAACTATTCAGGAACAACTATGAATAAACGATTTTCAGGCATTTTAACCCTGCCCGTACTAATAGGCGGCCTGGCTCTGCCTGCATTCTTACCGGCAGGTGAATCCCCCGATTCAGTCAGTGCTACAGCTGCAAGCTCTCATACACAGCAGAACAGCAGCCAGTGGGCAAGGTGGTTATTAACCCAGGTTCAGTCACTGCCGTCATTTCAGGCACTTGAAAAGTCAACTCTGGTGGCAGAGCAGCAGAAACTGGCATTGGAACAACCTGTCTATAACCCTGAAATCGGTGCTACTTACATCGACAGAGAAAAGGGTGATGAAGAATACGACTTCATATTGTCACAAACTATTGACCTGTTTGACAAACGTTCTGCCAATGCGGGTCTGGGACAGGTTGAATATGAGATGGCTGAATTAAACAAATTAATGGAAACAGAAAACCGGCTGGCTGAAGCCCTGATGGCTTTTATTGAATATTCCATGTCCAGAAAGCTGCTGGATGTATCCAGCAGCCAGGAAAAATTACTCACCCGCTTATCAGCTGATCTGTCACGCAGAGAAAAAGCCGGTGATGTGGGGCGTGTTGATGCTGAAATGGCTTATCTTTCATTGTCTCAGAATTTACAGCAGATAAGTCTGACGGAGATCCGTTTCCGTAAGGCAAAAGCCCGTTTAAAACAGGCCATTAACAGCTCCAGCCTGAAGTTCACACCGGACAATTCTGTCTGGCTGAACAAGATTGACGCCAAAGCACTGGCAGAGAGTCTGGATAATGGTTTTCGGATCAAACAGGCACAGAAGCAACTGGAACAAGCACAGTCTCAGTCTAATATTGCCAGGCTGAATAAGAAGGTTAATCCAACCATAGGCTTAGGTGCAGGCCGTGATTCTGGTGAAGATACGATAACTTTTGAAATATCAGTTCCACTGAATGTCAGAAATAATTTTTCTGCTCAATACAATGCGGCCCTGCATAAGGTCAATCAAAGTGAATTTGAACTGGAAGAGCAGAAGCGGCGCCTTAAAAATGATATGGAACAGAGTTACAACAACTACCTTCAGCTTAAATCTCGTGTCGTCAACTGGCAGAAACTGACCGCTAAACGCCTGAGCAATAGCCAGACCCTCTTAAACCGGCAATGGCAAAGCGGTGATATTTCCACCTCAGATTACCTGTTTGCCTTAAGACAGCGAACGGATGCCCTGATATCCACCATTGAACTGAATGGGGAAATGCAGAAGGCATGGGTTGAGTGGTTACAGGCATCCAGTCAGGTACAAAAATGGCTAAGCAGCCTGAGTCATTAACGGGTGGTTATTTATTAATGCCTTTGCTAACTAACAAATTAAATATTTTACAGCTTTAATACAGCTATAAATTACAGAGTAAAAACAATGTTAAAAAGAACGTTAAAAAAACAATTATTTGTCAGAAAATTACTGGCCGCCAGTATTGCCGTAACCCTGGGTACTTTTCAGTACAGCGGCTTAAATCCCGTCTATGCACAGCAGCAGGATGAACATGAGCATGAACATACCCAGGAAACTATGCATAAAGATGATCATGATGAAGCGGATCATAAGGAAACTGAACATCATGATGATCATGAAGGTGATCATAAGTCCGGAAAACACCAGGATGAACATGAGTATTTGGACAAAGATGAGCATAATCATGAGAAAGGACATAATGATGAACATTCAGGTGAATCGGCTAAAGCTGATGAGCACGGTCATGGTCATGGGCATGGTGATGAAGAGGAAGAAGGTTTTGTAAAAATGTCTGCTCAACAGCAGGCCATGGCCGGTATCCAGGTTGAACCTGTTGCCTACGAAAGTCATGTTAATGAAATCATAACTGCGCCCGGAGAAGTGGTTAATGATCTGTACAAAACGACGCTGCTTACCACGCAGGTTGATTCCAGAGTCCTTAATCGTAAAGTGGTTCTGGGACAGCATGTTAAAAAAGGCGATGTGATTGCTGTGCTCTACAGTCTGGAAATTGCAACGGCCCAGAACCAGTTAAAAGTAGCTCTTTCAGAATGGAATCGGGTCAGAAAACTGGGCAAGCAGACCGTTGGAGCCAAACGTTATGTGGAAGCCAAAGCTGATTTTGAAAAAAATAAGGAGGTGCTGCTTGCTTATGGTTTTAACCAGAACCTGATAACACAATTAATTAACGGTAAAAATGAATACCCATCCGGTGCTTATCCGGTAATTGCACCTCATGACGGAGTTATTATGGAAGATAATTTCCAGTCTGGTCAGTACCTGCCTGCCGGTTCAACCATTGCCCGACTGGTGGATGAAAGTGATGTCTGGGTTGATGCCTTATTAGCACCGGAAATCGGACAGCGTATTCCTGTAGGCACCCTGGCAAAAGTCGATATTGATAATAAAGTCTTTCCAGCCAAAGTCATCCATGACAGCCATGCCATTGATGAGGTTACCCGTACCCGCAAGATACGGCTAATTATACAGAACCAGGATCATGTTCTGCATGCCGGTTTATTTGCCAAAGTATTTATTGAGCTGCCTGTTAAGGAAAAAGTGATTCTGCTGCCTGAAACCGCCCTGATGCGTTCTTCTGACGGCGACTGGGCCGTTTTTATAGAGCAGGAACCCGGTGTGTTTAAACAACAGGAAGTCGAACTGGTGAATACCATTAATGGCAAGCATCAGGTCAAAGGCCTGAAACCGGGTCAGAAGGTGGCTGTAAAAGGGGCTTTTTTCCTGGCATCTGAAATGGCCAAGGGTGGTTTTGATCCGCATAACCATTAGACCCGGCAATAGATACTGTATACCCCTTTATTTTCGAAATTTGAAAAATCTACAGGTCTGTAAATAAATAACCTGTATGGAGAAAGATTATGTTTAATCGAATAATCGACTGGTCTGTCTGTAACCGCCTGCTGGTGGTTATTGCGCTGGCTGTGTTTGGAATGGCCAGCTATTTTATTATACCGAAACTGAACCTGGATGCTTTTCCCGATGTAACCAATGTTCAGGTGGCTGTTAATACCGAGGCGCCGGGACTGGCCTCAGAAGAAGTGGAACAGTTAATTACCTTTCCCATTGAGTCGGTGATGTACGCATTGCCGGACGTGGAAGAGGTGCGTTCTATCTCTAAAACCGGACTTTCCGGTATTACTATTGTGTTTAAGGAAGGTACGGATATTTATTTTGCCCGCCAGCTGGTATTCGAACGCCTGCAGCAGGCTAAGGAGCTGATCCCTGAAGGAGTAGGGACGCCGGAAATCGGGCCTAATACATCCGGTCTCGGCCAGGTTTACCAGTACCTGTTAGTCGCTGAACCGGGTTCAGGTTATGATTCCATGGCTTTACGAAGCCTTAATGACTGGGTGGTTAAACTGCTCCTGATGCCCGTTGACGGGGTAACTGACGTGCTGTCTTTTGGTGGTGAAGTCAAGCAGTACCAGGTGAACATTGAACCCAGTAAACTACTGGCCTATAACCTGAGCATTGAACAGGTTATAGAGCAGATAGAAAACAGTAACAAAAACTCCGGCGGCTGGTATATGGATCGCGGCCAGGAGCAACTGGTTATTCGGGGCGTTGGCTGGTTAAGCAGCGGTAAGCAGGGGCTACAGGAAATTGCTGATATTCCGGTTAAGGAGCAGGATGGTATCGTAGTGCGGGTGGGCGATCTGGCTAAAGTGGAATTTGGCAACGAAATCCGTCAGGGTGCGGTTACCATGACCCGCAGAACGGCGGACGGCAGTATTGAATCACTGGGTGAAGTGGTTTCCGGTATTGTACTCAAACGTATGGGGTCCAATACCAAGGCTACTATTGACGGCATTAATGAGCGTATTGAGCTGATCCAGCAGGCCTTACCTGAAGGTGTTAAGTTTGATGGTTTTTATGACCAGGCGGATTTAATCACCAAGGCTGTTCAGACGGTAGTGGATGCCTTAATGATGGCTTTTATATTTATTATTATTATTCTGGCACTGTTTCTGGTTAATATTCGGGCTACTTTCCTGGTGCTTATTTCCATACCCTTATCCATTGGTCTGGCGCTTATGGTTATGTCCTGGTATGGCCTGTCGGCCAATCTGATGTCATTGGGTGGACTGGCGGTGGCCATCGGGATGCTGGTGGACGGTTCTGTGGTTATGGTGGAGAATATTTTCAAACACCTCAGTCATCCTGACCGTATGCATGAAAAAGAAGTGGCAGAAAAGGTGGCTCTGAATGATCCCGATCCTTTTGATGCCCAGCATGATGAACATGGTATTGCACTGAGAATTAAGGAAGCCGGTAAAGAAGTTGCCCGGCCGGTCTTTTTTGCCGCTATGATTATTCTGGTGGTCTTTTCACCTATTTTTTCTTTTGAGGGCGTTGAGGCTAAACTGTTTCAGCCCATGGCCATTAGTATTATGCTGGCTATTCTGGCAGCCGTTATTGTCGCTCTGCTGGTGGTGCCGGCCCTGGCTACCTATCTGTTTAAAAAAGGAGTACGCCAGGTAAACAGTCCGGTACTGGTTCCACTGGAATACCTGTATAAAAAGCTGCTTAAAATGGCACTTAAACGACCTTCGGTTATTGTTATTGCATCTGTAGCACTGTTCGTATTTGCGGCTTCTACCGTGCCGCAGATCGGTACTGAATTTGTACCGGAACTGGAAGAGGGCACCATCAATCTGCGTACCACACTGGCGCCATCTGCCAGTATGGAAACGTCCATTGCCGTTGCTCAGAAGCTGGAAAAGGAACTGATGAGTTTTCCTGAAGTGACCTATACCCTGAGCCGCATCGGTCGGGCAGAAATCGGCGGTGATCCGGAGCCGGTTAATAACATTGAAATATATATTGGCCTAAAGCCGGTGGATGAATGGACTTCAGCCAGTAACCGTCTGGAATTACAGAACCTTATGGAACGTAAACTGGAAATCCATCCCGGTTTATTGTTTAACTTCTCCCAGCCCATTGCAACCCGGGTGGATGAGTTATTATCCGGAGTGAAAGCCCAGCTGGCCATTAAACTGTTCGGCAAGGAGCTTTCGGTACTGGCTGAAAAAGGTAAGGAAATCGAGGAACAGGTCAAAAAGATTAATGGTGCTGTGGATGTGGCTATGGAGCAGATTGCCGGTGAAGCCCAGCTGGTGATCCGTCCGGATCGTGCTGCTCTCTCCCGCTTTGGTATTTCCATTTCACAGGTTATGAACCTGGTGGAGCAGGGAGTAGGGGGTGCCAGTGCCGGCCAGGTGATTCAGGGTAATGAACGCTATGATATTTATGTCCGGCTAAAAGAGCAGTATCGGAACTCAGCACAGGCTATTCGTGACCTGAGAATACAGGCGGCTAATGGTGCCTGGGTACGGGTGGCTGATGTGGCTAAAGTAGAGATTGAATCCGGGCCGCCGCAGATCAGACGTGACGATGTTCAGCGCCGTGTTGTGATTCAGGCCAATGTGCAGGGACGAGATATGGGGGGAGTGGTTGCTGATATTAAACAGGCCATTGCTGAAAATGTTGAACTGCCGGTGGGTTATAGTGTTGATATTGGCGGTCAGTACGAAAACCAGCAGCGGGCA
>JALVDE010000118.1 GCA_027009375.1 Gammaproteobacteria bacterium | reverse complement strand
CAGCAGCACCAGTTTTTCACCTTCAGCGGCCATACGGACATTAATGCCGCCGTTAATTTTAGCCAGGTCAAACGCATGCATGGGCTGACCCAGTTCCAGCATGACATAATTGGTAATATCCACCAGTGGGCTGATGGAGCGGTTACCGCAGCGGCGCAGTTTTTCTTTCATCCATAGCGGTGTTTCTGCTTTGGTATTGACATTTTTGATGATCCGTCCGGCATAACGCGGACAGGCTTCTGCGGCCTGAATATTGATTTGAGGCTTATCATCAATACTTACCGGCTGACTCTGTATCTCAACGGGTGTAACGGTTTCACGGGTAAATACGCCGGTTTCACGGGCCACACCGGCCAGACAGAAGCAG
Organism: Gammaproteobacteria bacterium; assembly: GCA_027009375.1. Classification (GTDB taxonomy): domain Bacteria; phylum Pseudomonadota; class Gammaproteobacteria; order GRL18; family GRL18; genus JANELJ01. Next base: position 13,757 of record JALVDE010000118.1, on the reverse strand, counting down.
TCGCCGCGATTGGGTGTTACGCCCAGCTCAATACTGACATCATTAAGCTGCAGATAATCACGGATATCCGTTCCTACCGGTGCATCCTGCGGCAGTTCCATTATGCCTTCCGCACTGTCTGCCAGACCCAGCTCTTTTTCTGAACAGAGCATGCCCATAGACACTACACCGCGTAATTTAGATTTTTTAATTTTAAAATCACCGGGCAGTACGGCCTTTATCATGGCACAGGCCACCAGCAGGTCGGCGCGGGCATTTTTGGCACCGCAGACAATCTGCAGAGGCTCTTCTGACATAGGGCCCACATCCACCTGACAGACCTGTAATTTATCCGCATCAGGATGCTTATCGCAGCTGAGAATTTTACCTACAACAACACCGTTAAAGTCAGGTGCTACCGGTTCAATGGCATCCACTTCCAGACCGGCCATGGTCAGCTGATGACCTAATGCATCAGTACTTAAATCCGGGTTTACCCATTCTCTTAGCCATTGTTCACTGAACTTCATTTTTGTATTTTTCCTGGAATTTATTCTTTATATGTAAGCTGATATGTAAGATATCAGGCAAACTGTTTTAAAAAGCGTAAATCGTTTTCAAAAAACAGCCGTAAATCATTGACCCCGTAACGCAGCATAGTCAGTCGCTCTACGCCCATACCAAAGGCAAAACCAGTGTATTTTTCACTGTCAATACCGGAGTGGCGGAACACTTCAGGGTGTACCATACCGCAGCCCAGCACTTCCAGCCAGCCGGTATGACTGCAGACGCGGCAGCCTTCACCGCCGCACATCACACATTCAATATCCGCTTCTGCTGAGGGTTCGGTAAAGGGGAAATAGGAAGGCCTGAAACGGACTTTCAGATCTTTTTCAAAAAACTGTTTCAGAAAATCATCCAGAATGCCTTTTAAATCCGTAAAACTGACTTCTTCATCCACCATTAAACCTTCCACCTGGTGAAACATGGGGGTATGGGTCACATCGGAATCACAACGATAAACCCGTCCCGGAGCAATAATACGCAGCGGCGGCTGCTGGGCTTCCATGGTACGGATCTGTACCGGTGAGGTATGGGTTCTTAATACCGTATGAGGATCAAAATAAAAGGTATCGTGCATGGCACGTGCCGGATGCGACTCAGGGATATTAAGCGCTTCAAAGTTATGGTAATCGTCTTCAACTTCCGGACCGGTTTTAACTTCAAAGCCCATTTCAGCAAACAGGGACTGAATTCTCTGCATGGTCCTGGACACCGGATGCAGACCGCCGATACGCTGACCGCGTCCCGGCAGGGTGACATCCACTTTTTCCGCCTGCAGTTTTTCTGCCAGGGCGGCGGCCTGCAAAGCGGTCTTTTTATCTGCAATGGCCTGCTGCACGGCCTGCTTGGCCTGGTTAATCACCTGCCCGGCTTTAGGCCGTTCTTCTGCGGATAATTTGCCCAGCTCTTTCATTAAAGCGGTAATTGCGCCCTTTTTGCCCAGATATTGCACCCGGATCTGCTCCAGGGTATCAATTTGTTCTGCACTTTGTATGGCGTTTTGTGCTTCATCAACCAGCTTGTCCAGGTTTTCCACCATGTACCTCTGTTTGTTATTGGTAATTGTTAATTTTGGATAGGTTTTGTTTATTCAGCTCAACGAAAAGCTAAACAAAAAAAGGGAAAGACTTTCGCCTTTCCCCTTTTGTTGATCTCAACCCTGAGAAAAATAACTGTTGAGTAAATAACTGTTCAGATATTATTGGCTTCAGGGTCGGCAATCGGTTCCGGCTATGCAGAAAGTGCTGCTTTGGCTTGTTCAGCAATGGCAGCAAATGCTGGTTTGTCGGTAATGGCCATATCAGAAAGAACCTTACGGTCGATTTCGATATTGGCTTTTTTCAGGCCATTGATCATACGGCTATAGCTTAAACCGTGCTCACGCGCACCGGCGTTTATACGGGCAATCCATAACTGACGGAACTGACGCTTACGCTGACGACGGTCACGATAGGCGTATTGACCGGCTTTGGTTACGGCCTGGACCGCAACGCGATAGACATTTTTACGACGTCCGGAATAACCTTTCGCCTGCTTGATAACTTTCTTGTGACGGGCTCGGGCCTGTACACCACGTTTTACTCTTGCCATTTTACGCTACTCCCTTATCTTACTTTAAACGCAGCATGCGTTTGATGGAAAGAACATCTGATTTATCAATTGCATCAGGTGCACGTAAATGACGCTTACGTTTGGTGGTCATTTTGGTCAGAATGTGGCTACGGTTGGAATTTCCGCGCTTGATACGACCAGAAGCTGTAACGCGAAAACGCTTGGAAGCGCCGCGTTTGGATTTCATTTTTGGCATAATTCACCTCTAAAAATTTTACGCATTGTTATTACTTCACTGCCTTTGCTCTAATAAGTAAGAGATTAAAGGAGGAAGTTTAAAGTGCAATTTATTTAAAGCACAGTTTAAAAGCACATTGAGTAACACTTTGACCTGGCTGGAAAACCCGAGGAAGGTCTCTGCAAGGTGGTTACTTTTTGTTGCTTTTTGGCGACAGCACCATAACCATTTGACGACCTTCAAGCTTTGCCCGTTGTTCAACATTGGCAATGTCTTCGAGATCTTTGGCTATCCGTTCCAGCATTTCGAGTCCCAGCTCTCTGTGAGCCATTTCCCGTCCGCGGAAACGCAGGGTAACCTTGGTTTTATCACCATTTTCAAGAAAACGAGTCAGGTTGCGTAATTTGACCTGATAATCGCCTTCTTCAGTACCCGGTCTGAGTTTGACCTCTTTAACCTGGGTTTGTTTCTGTCTTTTCTTTTCCTGAGCCTTTTTCTTTTTCTGCTCAAAAATAAATTTGCCGTGGTCCATAATGCGGACTACGGGTGGATTGGCAGTGGCTGCAATTTCCACTAAATCAAAATCTTCTGCTTCGGCAAGCTTTTTGGCTTCCATCAGGCTCATAATGCCTAGTGATTCCCCGTCGGAACCCGTTACCCGAACTTCTCTGGCGGTTATTTCATCGTTAATACGAGGGGTGTTTGACCTGGACTTGTCAAACTGTTTTCTTGGGACTGCGATGGTTTGTTCTCCTGCCTTTTGCTTAGCTATTCGTTTTAAATTTTAGTTTTAAATGAGTTAAGTCAGTATATCCGACCGTAACTGCTTTACCAAAGTCTACTGAACGCCGTATTTTAGTAAACTTTTTCAGGAATTACTACTGTGTTGTTCAAGTTTTTTGTAACTATCCAGCGTATTCATCTTTTGCACCACTCTTGTAGGTAAGAGATGCGTTATTTTCGTACTCAAATGGTCACGTATTGATATACGCTCACATTCTCCGTGCGCCTCTTGAGGTAGCGAAGCTATTGTGCCTTGAACTGGCACAAAATCTAAACACGCTGAACAGTTACATTCTTAGAAACAGCAAAAAACCATCAATAACAAACAACTTATTGATTTTCAAGACCGTAAGTTTTAATTTCCTGAGTCATTTTAGCCATTAAATCAGCCAGACTCATGGCGCCCAGATCTTCACCGTCACGGGTTCGTACTGCAATGGTATTATTCTCGATTTCCCGGTCACCCGCGACCAGTATGTAAGGTACCCGCTGCAGGGTATGTTCACGGATCTTAAAGCCGATTTTTTCGTTTCTTAAATCCGCTTCCGCTCTGAAACCGGCCTCTTTAAGCTGTCTGACCACGTCGGTCACATAATCAGCCTGTTTATCGGTGATCCCCATAACCACAGTCTGAACCGGAGACAGCCATAAAGGCATCTTACCGGCGTGTTCTTCAATCAGAATACCGATAAAGCGTTCCAGGGAACCTAAAATGGCGCGGTGGATCATTACCGGTACCTGTTTTTCACCGTGCTCATCAATGTAGTGGGCATCCAGACGGCCGGGCATGGAGAAATCCACCTGTGCCGTACCGCACTGCCAGACCCGGCCGATACAGTCTTTTAGAGAAAATTCAATTTTAGGGCCGTAAAATGCCCCTTCACCCGGCTGCAGATCCCAGTCCAGTTTTTTACTGTCCAGAGCCGCTTCCAGTGCTGCTTCTGCCTTGTCCCATACCTCATCGGAACCCACCCGCTGTTCCGGACGGGTGGAAAGCTTGATCTGAATATCGGTAAAGCCGAAATCTTTATAAACAGAAAACAGTAAATCAATAAATTCTGAAATTTCGCTCTGGATCTGGTCTTCAGTACAGAAAATATGCGCATCATCCTGCACAAAATTTCTTACCCGCATTAAACCATGCAGGGTACCGGAAGGTTCGTTACGGTGACAGGAACCGAATTCTGCCATACGCAAAGGTAAATCACGATAGGATTTCAGGCCGGTATTAAAAATCTGTATATGACAGGGGCAGTTCATTGGTTTAACCGCATAGTCCCGGTTCTCGGAATGGGTGGTAAACATCATGTCGCTGAACTTGTCCCAGTGACCGGATTTTTCCCATAAGCTGCGATCCACAACCTGGGGCGTACGGACTTCCTGGTAGTTGTTTTTAACCAGTACCTTGCGTACGTATTGCTCCACTTCCTGATAGATGATCCAGCCCTTATCATGCCAGAACACCATACCCGGTGCTTCTTCCTGCATATGGAATAAATCCTGCTGCTTACCCAGTTTGCGGTGATCCCGTTTTTCTGCTTCTTCAAGACGATGCAGGTAGGCTTTCAGATCTTTCTTGTTGGCCCAGGCGGTACCGTAGATACGCTGCAGCATTTCATTATTGGAATCACCGCGCCAGTAAGCGCCGGCCAGTTTCATTAATTTAAAGGATTTAAGCTTGCCTGTAGAAGGGACATGCGGGCCGCGGCACAGGTCGATAAAATCACCCTGCTGATATAAGGATAAATCTTCATCAGCAGGAATACTTTCAATAATTTCGGCCTTGTATTCTTCGCCCATATCACGAAAGAATTTAACGGCTTCATCCCGGGATTTGACAGTACGGGTAATGGGATAGTTCTGTTTGACCAGTTCGGCCATTTTTTTCTCTATGGCCGTCAGATCTTCCGGGGTAAAACTTTCTTTATAGGCAAAGTCATAATAAAAACCATCTTCAATAACCGGACCGATAGTCACCTGTGCATCGGGGAACAGTTCCTTAACGGCCTGCGCCAGTAAATGCGCTGTAGAATGACGAATAACTTCCAGACCTTCTTCATCACGGTCGGTCACAATGGCCACCTGGGCATCCCTGTCAACCACATAGGATGTATCCACCAGCTTACCGTCCACTTTACCGGCTAAAGCCGCTTTAGCGAGACCGGGACCAATATCCGCAGCGATATCATGAATTGAAACAGCCGAATCAAATTGACGAGTAGAACCATCAGGCAAGGTAACAACAGGCATTTTATAAACCAACCAGTATTTAGAATTAAAGATTAAGAGCTAACGAAAACAGCGCATTATAACCCACTCGCTGAACGTCTGAAAGACCGGTAAGTCTAAATATATAAGCCTTATATCAGTAAAAAGTGCAACTGACACCAAAAAAACACCTTTCTTACAGAAAATTTAGGCAATTTCCTACAATTGTAAGCTGCAGAGATGCTTATAATGAAAAACATAATCCTAAATAAATGAAAAAGGGCTAAGCAGAAATACTTGCAGAGATTGAGATATTTATTGTGAAACAAGATGTGCAGATAATATATGGACAGTAATAGTCAGTTATCCGATCGGCTCCTGCACGAAATTATGCAACTGGAGCATGAAATCGATAAAATCATGGCGCTTAACGGCAACCGTGAGGATGTTGTTGTCCGTAAATATCGCAGTTTTATCCTGGCCAAGCAGAACAAGTTAAAAAAGCTGAATAATAATTATCATTCATTAAAGAAATATTTTAATAACTAAACCGTTCATGAATAATAGTTTTTAGCTCTGGAAATTAACCCAGGGCGGGCAGGCATCCTGCCCGTTTAAATCAATCTAATCGCCCAGACAAATCCCCAAACTTCTCAGACTTTCCAGTAATGGATGGTCATCAGGAATAATACGTCGATTACCGGCAATTTCTTCCAGTGGAACCGGCACTGCATAACCGCCCCGCTCAGCCACCATCACACCGGACTGTCCCTGTGCAATCAGATCCACAGCTTTGGTACCCAGCTTGGTGGCCAGAATACGATCTGCGGCTGAGGGACTGCCGCCGCGCATGACATGCCCCAGACTGGTCAGTCGGGTTTCCAGGCCGGTTAATTCTGCCAGTCGATGTGTCAGATGTATAGCGGCACTGTCTTCACACTCCTCAGGCATTTCACTTACATCTTTTGGACGGGCACCTTCAGCAACAGCGACAATAGAAAAACGCTTACCTTTGCGGTTACGTTTAATCAGGGCATCTTTTATGACATTAATATCATAAGGAATTTCCGGAATAACCACGACATCCGCACCGCCTGCCAGTCCAGAGGCCGCTGTCAGCCAGCCGGTATTATGCCCCATAACCTCTACCACCATAACCCGGTGATGACTGGAAGCCGTAGAGTGCAGGCGGTCAATCGCTTCGGTGGCAATTTCTACTGCGGTATCATAACCAAAACAGGCATCGGTGCCCCAGACATCGTTATCAATAGTCTTAGGCAGAGTAATAATGTTCATACTGGTTTTTTTCAGCAGGCGCAGGGCATTTTTCTGAGTTCCGCCGCCACCGATACAGACCAGTGCATCCAGGTGCAGTTTCTGATAGTTGTCTTCGGCCTGAGAGATGGTGTCCACCACTTTATCACCAATGGACATTTTATGGGGTTTATCCCGGCTGGTACCCAGAATTGTGCCGCCAAAAGTCAGGATGCCTGACAGACTGTCATCCCCCAGACGTTCATAACGATTCTCCGCCAGGCCCCTGAAACCATCCAGAAAGCCGATAACTTCCATTCCATATTGCTTTATAGCCGATTTTGCCACACCACGAATGGCGGCATTCAGGCCCTGACAGTCACCTCCGGCAGTCAAAATACCAATGGACTTAGAATCACTCATACTAATACCTGTTATTGTTATTAATTACTGAATACGACTATAGTAAAATTATGATCACAAATAAAATAAAAAAAGCATCTAATCGTTATATTCCTTGATCTGGATTCAGTTTTTACAGAGTACTGCTTAAAGCTGCACCCGTATGAAAAGACCGCAAACGCTGCAGCTCATCTGAGCGGTTCTGCACATCTTTATAAGCCCGTTTAAAATAACTGCGCAGGGATTTTTTCACATTAGAGTTTACGTCCTTAAGCGGAATCTCCTTAAGGACAGCAAAAATAGCCAGGGCATAGGTAATATCATATTGTGACAGAAAGGACTGGCGCTGAACCTTCTGCGGCTGACAACTGCCGCAAGTGGTATTACGGTATTCAAAGGCACTATTGGCAAACATCAGTCCAAAGCCCATAAAAACCGCCAGTACTTCAGTAATATGCGGCCAGTTATCTTCTCCGCCCGGCGGCAGATTTTGCGCCATTGAACCCAGATAGTGAGCCAGAGTATGGGAAAAAGAAGCAATAATGGCTTCCGGATTGGTCACCTGGCGAGGGTCATATAAAATAGCCAGGCTTTCAGCCTCATTCTGACTATCAGCAATACGCCCTTCCATCGTTCTTAAAGAGGAACCCTGAATCGTTAACTGAGCCTGTCGGGTCAGACAGGTCTGATCCGTGGTTAAACGGCAGGGCCAGTGTTTTAAACCGGCATATTCCCTAACTTTGTCAAAGATAATCTGGGCCATTTCCTCTGCACTGGACGCGGTACCCGGAAAATACCGGTTAGAAGGGATAACCAGAATACTGCCTTCAAAGAACAGATCAGCATCAAAATTTTCTAATGCCCAGGCATAGACATCAAATAACCATTGCACCGATTCTTCATCCAGAACCGGGGCTGTTTTTAAAAAACCTAAAATAATACTGTCTCCGTAAAATTGAATCTGTAAATTCTAAAACCTGCACCTTAATTACTACTTAAACTCTATAAAAAGTAGGTAGTTTCCCTATACTTTAGTATATTAGCAAATAATAATGGATAGATTTTTAAATAAGGTCTATACTATATAGATTATTATAAATGAGCAGAAGTAAGGAGAAAACAATGCTCTTCCAAAACCGTAAATTAATTATGACTGCCTGCACATCTCTGGCTTTTGTCGGGTTCAGTCTGGGGGGAGCCCATGCCAGTGAGACTGCGCTCAACACTGATACTGTCAATTTCCAGGGCCAGGAATACCGTTATCCGCCTGCCGAGGCATTTAATAGACCAGTAAGCAGACCCAGAACAGCGGTTACCAGCATGGCCAAACCTGTTAACCGGACTCCGGTTCAGACAGTCAGGCGCCCTATGGCCGGCAATTATAACAAGCCCCGGTATACTAATACCCCATATAATAATACCCGGCCTTATCCAAATAATATCAGACCTTATTCAGCCAGACCACCAGTAAATCGCCCCGTACCCTATAGCAGACCCGGACCAGTAGCTGGACCTCGTCCTGTTGTTGGACCTGGCGTAAGACCTGGTGCGATGCCACCTCCTTATGCCAGAAATGGTGCTCCTTATACCAGAAACGGTGTGCCGCCAGCACCGCAGGCAAGACCGGGTTATATACCCCCGCCGCCTCGCCCTGCTGGAGCTCCGCCATTAAATCCGCCTTTTGCAGGACCGGGCAACCAGTCAACACCTGGCAATTCAGCCGTTGTTATTCGCGATCCTGACATCCCGAAAGAATATGCCAATAATCCGTATATAAATGGTACCTATACCAGTAAGCCACCACCACCGGTTAACAATCCAAATGCAGGTCGTCGCGGCGGCAGCGGCCCCTTTAAAAACATGGGCTTTGGCCCCTTTAACGGCAATGATGCCCCCTGGGAAACCTGGCCCTTTGGTTCCAAAGACAGTTTCTGGAGTCGAAAAGAATTTCCATTAAAAAATCAACACCCCAGTGACTGGTTTAACCCTGGCGATCCTAAAGAAGGACTGGCCGTTATGTGGGATGACCTAATTGCTGCACCTGACGATCTGGGTACTATGCCTGGTGGCTGGAATGTTCCATCTGTGCGCGTTCCCAACCCGGTAGATCTTGAAGATCAGCTGGAAAAAGCCAGCAAGGAAGTTCCTGATTTAATTCGTGTTTATGAGTAAAACCCATCTATGATTTATTTTGTCCCTTGAAAAATAAAGGGACAAAATAACCTGTAAAACCTTGTATCTCCAGCACTCTGATCATTCTCGCTACGTTTCATCTGATTAATTTAGGTTAAAATAACTTCACTATCAAACTTTAATTTTTGAGGAACATCTTGACTGATTTTATCCCCGGCCAACGCTGGATTAGTAATAGTGAAATTCAACTGGGTCTCGGCACCATCACTGATACTGATCATCGTACTGTCAGCATTTATTTTGCTGCCGCAGATGAAACCCGTACCTATGCCAGAGCAGATGCTCCACTAACACGCATAATTTATACACCCGGTGAAGCCATCAATACTGTTGCAGGTCAGTCTGTAATCATTGATAAAGTGATAGAAACCAATGATCTGGTTACTTATCATGCCCATGACTGTTCCGGTAAACCTGTTCAGCTGGCCGAACAGGAACTGGATCATTTTGTACAGTTTAACCGGCCCGCAGAACGCCTGTTCAGCGGTCAGATAGACCCTGAATCCTGGTTTGAATTACGTTACCAGACCATAGAACAGCTTAACCGCCTTTCTCACAATCCCCTTAATGGGCTGACCGGATGCCGTACCGCCCTGATCCCGCACCAGCTTTATATTGCCCATGAAGTGGCCAACCGCTATGCTCCCAGAGTATTACTGGCCGATGAAGTCGGTCTGGGTAAAACCATTGAAGCCGGTCTGATCATCCATCATCAACTGCTTAATGAACGAGCTCAGAGGGTACTGATTATTGTTCCTGAAAACCTGCAGCACCAGTGGCTGGTAGAAATGCTGCGCCGTTTTAACCTGATGTTCAGCCTATTTGACCCGCAGCGCTGCCAGGCCATAACCGAACACCAGCAGGACAATGAGCTAAACCCGTTTTTAACTGAGCAGCTGGTCATATGTTCTCTGGAATTTCTTAACAGCAATGAACTCTGGGCTCAGCAGGCTCTGGACGGTGAATGGGATATGCTGGTAGTCGATGAAGCCCATCACCTGCAATGGTCGCCTGAAGAAGCCAGTGATGAATACCTGTTGATCCAGAAGCTGGCCTACCAGGTACCGGGACTCCTGCTGTTAACCGCCACCCCCGAACAACTGGGTATTGCCAGCCACTTTGCCCGCCTGCACCTGCTTGACCCTGACCGTTTTCCGGATCTGGATGCTTTTGTCCGGGAAGAACAGGGATATCAGCGTATTGCTCATGCTATTGATGCCCTGTTGGGTAATGAAGCTTTTGATAATAGCACTCACAGGCTCCTGAAACAGGTTTTACTGGAACAGCCGGCCACACAAACTGTCTCCGAAAACAAACCAATCCAGACTGCCCTGCAGCAACTGGCTCAAAACAATAATAACCAGGAGCAGCAACAGGCCCGACAATGGCTGATCCAGCATATGCTGGATCGCCACGGTACCGGTCGGGTACTGTTTCGCAATACCCGCTCGGCCATTCAGGGTTTTCCTCAACGGCAGGTCTTTTTCCATCCACAGCCCTTACCTGATGAGTATGAACAGTGTATTGTACAGTTCAGCCAGGAGTTAAAAACGCAGTCTGACAACCCGTCTGAAAATGATCAGGCAGACTTTTTTTCCAGTCTGGTTTTATACCCGGAACTGCTGTATCAGCTTGCCCATAGTAACCATTTAGCGGATCAGGCCTGGTACCAGATTGATCCCAGAGTTAAGTGGCTGGCCCAGTGGCTGTCGGATATTCGCAGCCAGGCAGATAATGACAAGGTACTGGTCATAACCGCTAATGCCCAGACCACCATTGACCTGGCCGAAGCACTGTACCGGCACCGGGGAATTCATTGCGCCACTTTCCATGAAAATATGAGCCTGATGGAGCGTGACCGCAGCGCCGCCTTTTTTGCCGATATGGAAAACGGCAGCCCGGTACTGATATGTTCTGAAATCGGCAGCGAGGGCCGGAATTTTCAGTTTGCCCATAAAATGGTGCTTTTTGATCTACCCCTAAATCCTGATCTGCTGGAACAGCGCATTGGCCGGCTGGATCGAATAGGACAAACCGAGACCATACAGATCCATATTCCCTTTTTAAGCGACAGCGCTCAGGAGATCCTCTGTCACTGGTATCATCATGGTTTAAATGCCTTTGAAAAAACCTGCCCCATGGGACATGCCGTATTTGAGCAGGTACAGCCGCTACTTTATCCCTTACTGATGCAGCCGCAATGGTATAACGATTTAAGCAGTAATGAGCACTGGTTACAGTTACTGGAAAAAACTCAAAGCCTTCATCATACCCTGGAACAGGCTCTGCATGATGGTCGTGACAAGCTGCTGGAGTATAACTCCTGCCGTCAGCCCCAGGCAGATAATCTGTTAACTCAGGCAAAACATTCCGATGCACACAGTGCAATTTATCAGTACATGAACCGGCTTTTTGATGCCTTTGGCATTGAACATAGTGAACACAGTACCGGCAGTTATATTATTCAGCCCGGTGAGCATATGATAAGCCAGTTCCCCGGCCTGCCGGATGACGGTATGACCATTACCTATCAGCGGGATATTGCCCTGGCTTATGAAGACCGGCAATTTCTCACCTGGGAACACCCCATGGTCAGAACTGCCATGGATATGGTTCACAGCAGCGAAATGGGCAACACAGCCATCAGTACACTTGAGTTTAGGAAAATAGAGCACTCTATACAGGAATCATTAAGGCTGAAACCCGGTACCCTGTTAATGGAGTGTCTGTTTATACTGGATACCAGCAGCCATCACGGCTTACAGGCCAGCCGTTACCTGCCGGCGACACGGATCCGCGTTCTGCTGGATGAACATGGACAGGAAATCAGCAGCCAGCTCCCTCATGAGGCCATGCCCCCATCTTCTGAACCCATCAATAAACAGACGGCACAGCAGATTGTCAGTATAAAAGAAGATACACTGAGGACGATGATTAAGCAGGCTGAGCAATTCTGTTCCCAACAGACACCTCAGGTTTTATCTGAAGCGGTACAGTCCAGTGAGGCTTTATTAAATAATGAGATAAACCGCCTGCAGGCTCTGGCTGAAGTCAATCCTGCCATACGTCCCGATGAAATCAATTTTTATCGGCAGCAACGGGCTTTATTGCAGGAACTGTTTGAGCAGATTCAACCCCGGCTGGATGCATTAAGACTTATCATTGTGACCTGAAACAGGTAAGATAGAATTATCACCTGCTATCAACCGTAAATCTGACAGATTATTCTATGAATAACGAATACTTAAACGACACTAATATCATATCAGAAAAGGTTTTAATTCCGCCCAGTGAGTTAAAACAAAATCTGCCCCTCAGCAGCAAAGCAGAACAAACCGTTCTAAATGGACGTCAGGCCATTCGTGACGTGCTCAGCAGCAAAGATCATCGTTTAATCGTTATTACCGGCCCCTGCTCAATTCATGACCTGCAGTCTGCCCATGAATATGCCCGTAAACTTAAAGCACTCAGTGACGAACTTAGCGATACCCTGCTGATCGTTATGCGTATTTATTTTGAAAAACCACGCACAACCATCGGCTGGAAAGGGCTGATCAATGATCCCCATCTCAATGACAGTTTTGATGTCAGTCAGGGTCTGGAACAGGCCCGGGAATTATTACTCTGGATGGCCGAACTGGAACTGCCCGTAGGTACAGAAGCACTGGATCCGGTCACCCCGCAATATTTGGCCGACCTGTTTTCCTGGACGGCCATTGGCGCCCGTACCACAGAATCGCAAACTCACCGAGAAATGGCCAGCGGTCTGTCCACCCCGGTTGGTTTTAAAAACGGTACTGACGGCAATCTTAATGTCGCCATTAATGCTCTGCACTCGGTCTCCGCACCTCATCACTTTCTGGGAATCAACCAGAAAGGTCAGGTCGTTCAGATAAGAACCCGAGGCAATCAGTACGGCCATATTATTTTACGCGGTGGAAAAACCAGCAATTATGATTCAGTTAATATCAGCCTGGCAGAAAAAGCCCTGGCGAAAGAAAATCTACCGCTGAATATTATGGTAGACTGCAGCCATGGCAACTCCAATAAACAGTATGATTTACAACCGCTGGTCGCCAGAGATGTAGTACAGCAAATCATTGAGGGCAATCAGTCCATTATGGGAATTATGCTGGAAAGCCACCTTAATGCCGGCAATCAGTCCATACCGGATGATCTCAGCCAGCTTGCTTACGGCGTATCAGTCACCGATGCCTGTATTGACTGGCAAACCACAGAGGATCTTTTACGGGATATGGCAGAACGTTTAAGCCCTGTTTTAAAAAAACGCAGACAGGTCTGAGCGGGCACGTATAACACTGTAGTTTTATAACTCTGTGACTTCATCCAGCAGTTTTTGACTTTCACGGTCTGCATCTTCCGGTGTTAACCAGGTGTCGGGTCGGCGGCCGTTAAAGATTAAATTATTAACTATTGAAAACAGTTTTTTTCCCTCAGGATATAAACGAATTAAATATTCAACTTCTACATAATTAGGATAATCCGGCATACATGCCCCAACTGGAGGTTCAATTTTTTCTTCTATAATTAGTTTCTTTAACTTTTCTAATTCTTTAAAAAATCC
>JALVDE010000117.1 GCA_027009375.1 Gammaproteobacteria bacterium | reverse complement strand
TGCTAATTATCCTTTTACTACTCTGATCCCTAACCTCGGTGTAGTCAGTATTGTGCCGCACCGCAGTTTTGTTGTGGCGGATATTCCCGGTGTGATTGAAGGGGCTGCAGAAGGCGCCGGTCTGGGTATACGTTTTTTAAAACATGTCGCCCGTACCGGTTTATTACTGCACTTTATTGACATTGAGCCTTACGATGGCAGCAGTCCGGTAGAAACTTTCCGGGCCATTGAAAATGAGCTGGAAAAATTCAGTGACGAATTGATCAATAAGGAACGCTGGCTGGTGATCAATAAGGTCGATCTGCTAGCGGAAGAAGAACGGGAAGAAAAATGTCAGGCCATTATTGATGAGCTGAACTGGCAGGGGCCGGTCTTTAAAATTTCAGCCATGAATAAGGAAGGTACCCGGGAACTCTGTTTTGCTATTATGGATCATCTGGAAGCACAACAGGGTATTCAGGGGCATGTTGAAGATTCAGAAGAAAGTCTGGAAGAAAATTACGAAGAAATAACCAGTGGCACTTATGATGCGGTCACTGGTAAAATTATTAAATGAAAATCAATCAGAGAAAACATCTGCAGAATACCCGTCGCTGGGTGGTAAAAATCGGCAGTGCCCTGTTAACCAATGAAGGCAATGGACTGGATTACCAGGCCATTGCCGGATGGGTGGAACAGATGGCGAGTCTGATGCACCTGGAGCCAGATCAGAAGCTGGAAATTTTACTGGTTTCTTCCGGTGCGGTGGCAGAAGGCATGAAACGCATGGGCTGGAAAACCCGTCCGGACTCAGTTTATAAACTGCAGGCGGCCGCAGCGGTCGGGCAGATGGGGCTGGTGCATGCTTATGAATCCCAGTTTCAGAAACATCAGCTGCATACCGCACAGATTTTACTGACTCACGACGATTTATCTAACCGGACCCGCTATCTGAACGCCCGTTCCGTATTATTAAAGCTGATCACCTTAAATATTGTTCCCATAGTCAATGAAAATGATACTGTGGTTACCGATGAAATCCGCTTTGGGGATAATGATACCCTGGCGGCGCTGGTTGCCAATCTGATTGATGCTGATTTACTGGTGATTTTAACGGATCAGCAGGGCATGTTTGACAGTGATCCCCGGCAAAATCCGCAGGCAAAATTATTAACTGAAGTGGATGCTCTGGATCCGAAGCTCGATGCCATGGCCGGGGATTCCAAAGGGGAACTGGGACGCGGCGGTATGGCCACCAAACTCAGGGCTGCCCGCCTGGCTGCACGTTCCGGAACAGCCACGATTATTGCCTCCGGGCGGGAAGAGCAGGTACTGAACCGTCTTTATCAGGGGGAATCCATAGGGACGCTGTTGTTTGCCAAAAAGACACCGCTGCTGGCCCGCAAACAGTGGCTGGCCGGACATCTGCTGATGAAAGGTGAACTGGTACTGGACAGCGGTGCCGCAAAAGTTCTGCGCTCTAAAGGCTCCAGCCTGCTGGCGGTGGGTGTTAAAGATGTGGTGGGAGAGTTCTCCAGGGGCGATATGGTTATCTGTGTGGATGAACAGGGTAAAGAGGTGGCTCGCGGACTGATTAATTACAATAGTGATGAAGCAGACCGAATCAAGGGACACGCCAGTTCAGAAATTGCCGATATACTGGGCTATGTGGATGAACCCGAGCTGATCCATCGGGATAATCTGGTTATTATATAAATCATCATATTTTTTTAATATATACTTGATCTTATATTAAAATTGTCTGATAATACCCCGCTTTCTTTAGCCCATTAAGATAAATTTAGACAAGATACTAATACCTTGTAAGAGAAGTATCTTGTAAGACAAGAAGTTTCAGGAGTTAAGACATTGGCCAATTCATTACAATCTAAAAAACGCGCACGTCAGGCAATTAAACGTCGTACCAGAAATGTAGCGCAACGCTCTGCATTTCGTACCGCTATTAAAAAAACAGTTCATGCTATTGAAGCCGGTGATAAAGAATCTGCAATAAGTGCTTATAAAGCAGCCGTTCCTATGATTGATGGTCTTGCCAGTAAAGGTCTTATCCATAAAAACAAGGCGGCCCGCCATAAGAGCCGTCTGAATGCCAGAATCAAAGCCATTAGCTAAAAATACCCTGTGCAGCTCCTGTGTAGTTGCAAACTTGTTTAATAACAGTTCTTAAAGGCTAAATGCTGGTATAGCTAAAAAGCCGGGTTCTTATATAATATAGGAACCCGGCTTTTTTATGCCTGAAAATAATTAAACCTAAATAAATCAGTTGAACCTACTGCGAATGTCCATAGCACTGAATCTACAAGGCTTTCCAGAACATTTTGACTTCACCCGTAGGGTGACTACGCCCCGAAGGAAGTGCCCTTGGGGTACGAATAAAGCCAAAATAACCTGTAAATCCTTGTATCTCCAGCACTCTGATCATTCTCGCTACGGTTCAACTGATTTATTTAGGTTAAAGGACTAACCCCCAATTGTTTAAATCCACCCTGATTGTCGGCATAATGACCCTGCTTTCCCGTATCCTGGGCTTTGTCCGGGACGTGGTCTTTGCCCGCGAGTTTGCTGCCACAGCGGGGATGGATGCCTTTCTGATTGCCTTTAAAATCCCCAATTTTATGCGCCGCCTGTTTGCAGAAGGGGCCTTTAATCAGGCTTTTGTTCCTACCCTGGGGGAATATAAAGAAACTAAAGATAAAGCTGCCGTTAAAGATTTAATTCAGCATGTGGCCGGTACCCTGGGCGGCTGGCTGTTTTTAATAACCCTGGCCGGAGTTATTCTGGCACCCGTAGTGATTATGATTTTTGCCCCGGGGTATCTCAGTGATCAGCATAACCAGAGTCAGTATGATTTAACGGTCAGTCTGCTGCGTATTACCTTCCCTTATATTCTGTTTATATCTCTGGTGGCTTTTGCCGGGGGCATTATCAATACCTATGGTAAATTTGCCGTGCCGGCCTTTACCCCGGTACTGTTAAATGTCGTGCTAATTTCAGCCACTTACTGGATTGCCCCCTTGATGGAACAACCGGTCATGGGACTGGCTATCGGGGTCTTTATTGCCGGGCTTATCCAGTTATTATTCCAGCTTCCCTTTATTTACCGCATGGGTTTTTTATCCCGTCCTCGCTGGAACCCGAAGCATCCCGGTGTAAAAAAAATATTGACGCTGATGCTGCCGGCCATCTTTGGTGCTTCAGTGGCTCAGATTAATTTACTGCTTGATACGGTCATTGCCTCCATGCTGGTCACCGGCAGTATTTCCTGGCTGTACTATTCGGATCGCTTAATGGAATTTCCCCTGGGGATCCTGGGTGTGGCACTGGCCACGGTAATTTTACCCAGTTTATCAAAACAGCATGTCAATGAATCCCATGAGGAATTTTCGGCCACCCTGGACAAGGCCATCCGCTGGGTGATCTACCTGGGGGTTCCCTCTGCTACAGGCCTGTTTATGCTGGCCGCCCCTATGATTGCTACCCTGTTCGGCAGTGATAAATTTCAGCAGCATGATATTGAAATGTCTGCCATGAGCTTAATGGCCTATAGTTTTGGTCTGCTGGGTTTTATTCTGGTTAAGGTTCTTCTGCCGGGGTTTTATTCCCGCCAGGATACCACTACACCGGTAAAAATAGGCGTTAAGGCACTGATCATTAATATGGTCTTCAATATTCTTATTGTTGTTCCCTGGTTTATGATGGATTATCCCGGCGCCCATGCCGGACTGGCGATAGCGACCTCTATTTCAGCTTTCAGCAATGCCTTTATGCTATACCGCTGGCTGCGAAAACATGGTGCCTATCAGCCACAGCCGGGCTGGGGTAAAGTCGCTTTACAGGTATTTTTTGCTAATGCAGCCATGCTGGCGGTGTTATGGACTCTGCATTCCGATCTGCAGCAGTGGTTAAACTGGTCATTAAGTGAACGTATTATGCAATTGCTTATGACTATTGCAATCGCTATTGCCGTGTATTTTGTCAGCCTGTTTATTCTGGGTGTCCGCAAACGAACTTTTTTTCCCGCGCGTTAAACTGAGCCTCGCAGGGCAGGAGCATACTTTTAATAATTTTATATAGACGCAAATACCGTATCCATTCACCATGCTCCTTGCTGAAGACGCCGTGAATCCATCCCTGGAGGCTTTTCGGCAGCGTCCCTGCTGCCGAAACTTCATCAAGGAGCATGGTGAATGGATACTCAGAGGCTATTAAT
>JALVDE010000116.1 GCA_027009375.1 Gammaproteobacteria bacterium | reverse complement strand
AGCGCTGATCACTTTCAAAATCTTCAAAGCCGGCACCGGCCAGACGGCTGGTGGTGCCCTTAAAACACATTTCGGTGACTTCTTCATCAATACCAATGGCTTCAAATAACTGGGAACCTCGATAGCTGGCAATGGTGGAAATGCCCATTTTGGACATCACCTTATACAGGCCCTTATTAATGCCCTTACGATAGGCCTTGGTGGCCTTACCAATATCGCAGTCTTCAATTTCCCTGTGCTCTATGAGCTTGGCCAGAGTTTCATAAGCCATATAGGGATAAACCGCAGACGCACCGTAGCCTATCAGGGTGGCAAAATGATGGGGATCCCGTGCGGTACCGGTTTTAACAATAATATTGGCATCGCAGCGCAGGCCTCTGGCAATCAGGTGGTGATGTACCGCCCCCGTAGCCATTAACGCATGAATGGTAATTTTGTCCTTAGACAGTGCCTTATCATTAAGTACAATAATTACTTTGCCATTTCTAATGGCCTGTTCTGCCTGTTCACAGACATTAGTCAAAGCTGTTTTAAGACTTAACTGAGGATCATAATTCAGATTAATGATTTCATTAGCATAAGCCGGATCATCCATATTGATCAGGTTTTCATATTTTGCACAGGACAGTACGGGCGAATCTACCAACAGACGCTTGGCATGTTCAGCGGTTTCTTCAAACAGATTCTGTTCCGCCCCCAGACAGGTTTCCAGGGACATGACAATGCTTTCACGAATAGGGTCGATTGGCGGATTAGTGACCTGGGCAAACTGCTGACGGAAATAATCATAAAAAGGTCTTACCCGGCTGGAAAGTACCGCCATAGGGGTGTCATCCCCCATGGAACCCACGGCTTCAGCAGCATTTTCAGCCAGTACCTTAATAACGTATTCTTTTTCTTCATTGGTGATCTGAAACTGTTTTTCATACACCTTAAAGGTTTCATCATCCATACAGCCGACTACAGAAGACGGCTCAATCAGTTCTGATTTAAGGTATTTTATGCCCTTGTTTAACCATTGTTTGTATGGCTGGCGGTTTTTAAGATGTTCATCCACATCATCAGGCAGCATCAGCTCACCAGTGTGGGTGTCAGCCGCCAGCATCTGGCCGGGCTTAAGACGTCCCTTCGCTACTACATCAGTCTCTGAATAATCATAGACACCGGTTTCAGAAGCCAGGGTAATGACACAGCCGGAATAAGTAACACCCTTAAGACCGTCCTGGCCATGAGGATTTTTAGTAATCACATAACGGGCCGGACGCAGACCGTTTCTGTCCAGGGTACAGGCCGCATAACGCCCGTCAGTCATAACCACACCGGCCGGCCCGTCCCAGGCTTCCATATGCATGGAGTTGTATTCATAAAAGGCTTTCAGATCGGCATCCAGATTATCCACATTCTGCCAGGCGGGCGGAATCAACAGGCGCATAGCACGGAAAATATCCATTCCGCCGGCCAGCAGTGCTTCCAGCATATTATCCATACTATTAGAGTCGGAACCGCTCATGGAAACCAGCGGACGAATATCTTCCATATTTGGAATTAAGGGCGTTTCAAATTTATGACCGCGAGCCACTGACCAGTTACGATTACCCTGCACGGTATTAATTTCACCATTATGAGCCAGGTAGCGGAACGGCTGAGCCAGGCGCCATTGAGGCCAGGTATTGGTAGAAAACCGCTGGTGAAATACACACATGCCGGTGGCCATGCGCTCGTCGTTTAAGTCCTTATAAAACACCGGCAGAAATTCCGGCATAACCAGGCCTTTGTAGGAAACCACCTGAGAACTCATAGATGGAATATAAAACACCTCGTCATTGTCCTGAATGGCTTTTTCCGTACGGCGACGGGCTATGTACAGGTGCCGGTCAAAGGTTGCCGGATCCATGCCTTCGGCTGGATTAATAAAAATGTGTTCGATTTGAGGCAGTGATTTAAGCGCTTCATCACCACAGGCACTTTCATCCACGGGTACTACACGCCAGCCGGCCACCTGCAGACCTTCTGCTTCCAGTTCTTTGTTCAACTGAGTTCTGGCTGTTTCTGCTGCCGTTTTGTCCTGACTGAGAAAAACCACGCCCACGGCATAGTTTTCCGCCAGTTCAAAACCCTGTTCCTGAGCCACAGCACGCATCAGCGCATCGGGTTTCTGTAATAACAAACCACAACCATCACCGGTTTTACCATCGGCAGAAATCGCACCACGATGGGTTAAACGCGCCAGCGCCTTAATGGCCGTATCCACCAGCCAGTGGCTGTTAGCACCATCCATATGGGCAATCAGGCCAAAACCGCAATTATCTTTTTCAAATGACGATTGATAGAGAGTATCTTGCAGCACTTTCGGAGCATTATGCTGAACGTGTGTGTGATGTTGTGTTTCAAATATTGGCATTACAGGCCTCAATTGATAGAAATTGTGAATATTAAAACGTCTCAACCCGCTTTTCGAGTCGTATTCTTCTTCCAGGCATTTGCTGGGCAAAAAGCATTTAGTCGACTAAATAGCCTTTAACCTGACAAAAAGAAGGTTTATTTCAGCCGTACAGGGTCGAAAGAGCCAGACATTATACCCTGTCATAAGGATTTGGTCTAGATATGGAAATGCTGAGAAGAGGGTATCATGGCTGGTATATGTAACAGAGTACCATCGTTACTTATACGCTTATTGAACTGTCATCATGTTATGGATATCAGAAAAACGTCTGATCCATGGTTTACTGCCGGAAATTTTGCCTTTCAGTTGCTGGGCAGTCTGTTCTGCTGAAGACTTATTCGCATAGCTTCCGTAAATAAGAATATATAATGGTTTACCGTTTTTCAGATATTTAAAATACACCGCCTGATCAGCCAGATGATATCTGGAGATATAGGCTTTAATACTGCTTTCATTGCTTAAGGCAACCAGCTGCAAGGTATAATCGGCCGGACTCTGAGTCCATATCCAGGCTTCATCTTTTGTTTTAGAAACAGCTTTAGAGACAGAACCAGAACGGTTTACAGATAGTGAACCAGGTCTGGCTTTAGTCACTTTGGAATTTACTGCAGCTGCGGATTTTTTATTTTCCGCTAATTGCAATTTAATACTGGCAAATGTTCTTATCCAGGGCTTTGTTTTACGCAATTGCGGATTTAATCCTGAAACCGCCTTTTCCGCCGCCGGTTTGGTTGCAAATGAACCGTAAATCAGGCTGAACCAGGTTTTTCCATCCCTTTGACTGGCAAAACGGGCAATATTACCCTGCAAAGCATATTTCTGGACAAATCGTTCAATTGCCTGCTGTTCATAGGAGCTGAATAACTGAACAGTATAAGCACTGTCCGGCTGCTGACTAATCCACGACTCCTGTTTAATTTGAGAGGAAACCGGTGTGCTGGTGATTTTAGTTTTCTGGTTTTCTTTAAGCTGATTGCTTACTATAAATGAAAAATGGCTTGTTGCCCCGCTTTGAGGATCTTTTGCCGTTACTTTCCACTTTCGCTCCTGGGTACCTGTTGTAATATACAGACGAATTTCATTACTGCTGATATATTTAAACTGCTCAGGGG
Source organism: Gammaproteobacteria bacterium (assembly GCA_027009375.1). GTDB lineage: Bacteria > Pseudomonadota > Gammaproteobacteria > GRL18 > GRL18 > JANELJ01. The sequence continues at coordinate 660 of JALVDE010000116.1, read as the reverse complement.
ATAAACTGGATGAAAAATGTTTATTATTTTTATCCCATTTTAATTCTATGACTGTTTCTGGCGTAAACCCCTGCCCTTTAATTGTAATAACCTGACGTTTATTACTGCCTGGAACAGGCTCAGGAACAATAGCTTTTATCGCCATATTGGCAATAAAAGGTTTAACTACATCAAAAACAAGAGCACTGGAGCGCTGCCCTCCGGGGTTTTCTGCAATTACCTGCCAGGTCTGCTTTTCTATACCGGTAGTCAACTGCAGTTTTACTTTATTGCTATTAATATAGTGCCATTGCTCCGGAGTCTGAGTCGCTGAAAATATTTTGCTGTTTTTTCCCCAGGAGACAATGAGTCGGCTGTCCGGCTGAAGTTTACGGCCGATAATAGTAATAGTCTGGCGCTTACTGGAACCAATAACCGGCTCTGGTTCTACAGATTTAAGTTCTGGAATGCTTACAGCCGATGAAGATTCTACCTGAATAGTATCATTTGAGTTCCGGGCTGCAGCCTGATCTGATAAGGATGTACTGGCAGCATTTTCTGCCTTCTGTTGCACTTTCTTCTGGCCTGACTTCTGCTCTGGTTTTTCAACCAGAAGCGGTTTAGAGGTATCTACCGGTTCAGACAATTCAGGGAGCTGGTTAACTTCCTGTGCAATCATTT
>JALVDE010000115.1 GCA_027009375.1 Gammaproteobacteria bacterium | reverse complement strand
TATTATACATACTTTTACTAAATGACATCAGCCGATCCGTCCCAGGTCCCACAAAAATTTGAAAAACATTTTGAAGTCATCGAACCGGGTGGTATGACTGCGATAGAGTTATTATCATCGCATACTGACCTATCCCGACAGAAGCTTAAGCAAATCATGCAAAAAGGCGCTGTCTGGCTGACTCAGGGGCGCCACACCGTACGTATTCGACGAGCAACCCGGAAACTGCACTATGGACAGATTGTCCACCTGTACTATGATGAACAGGTATTATCCCAGCAACCGCCTGCAGCCAGGTTAATCAGTGACGAGGGTGATTATAGTGTCTGGTTTAAGCCGGTTGGGATGTTGTCACAGGGCAGCAAATACGGCGATCACACCAGCATCTACCGTTGGGCTGAAGTTCACCTGCAGCCACAGCGCAATGCCTTTCTGGTACATCGCCTGGATCGTGCTACCCAGGGGATTATTCTGCTGGCACACAGCAAAAAAGCCGCCGCTCTCCTGTCAGAAATGTTTAAGGAACGACAGATAAAAAAATATTACCAGGCCATTGTCAAAGGTGCGCCGCAACCGCAAACCATAGACAGCGCTCTGGATGACAAACAGGCAATCACCCGTATTTTATCCTCAGAAGCCACTGAACAGAGTGGTTTTAATTATCTGACCATTCAGATCCTGACCGGACGAAAACATCAGATACGACGTCACCTTGCCGGTATTGGTTATCCTGTACTGGGTGAACCCCTGTATAACCATTCCGGTTCGGCTTCAGAACCCGACACTGCCAAAAAAACAATTCCAGAGCTGTACCTTACTGCCACACGTATCAGCTTTATATCTCCCTTTGATGGAGAGGAAAAAGACTATCAACTGGATGAGGAACTTTATCCCGAATATTCAGTTCCCACTGCCCGCCCGGATGTTTACCAGAATTTTAACTAGAACCAGGAATTAACCGAGAAAACTATGAAAACAATTGATGCACTGATTACCCCTGAAGGCAAAATGGATGTTCTGTCAAAACTGGAGGTTGATATTCTGCTCAATGCCAGTAAGGGTAAATTTTCCGAAGACTTTCGTGCCTGCTCCCTGGCGGTTCTGAATACCGGCAGCACGGAAGACAGTGCAAAAAAAGTAATGGAAGCCAATCCGGATTTTCGTATTGAAGTCATCCAGCAGGAAAGAGGCATTAAGCTGCAGGTCAGCCATGCTCCGGCTCAGGCCTTTGTGGACGGTGACATGATCATCGGTATAAAGGAACACCTTTTTGCGGTATTAAGAGATATTGTCTTTGTCGGTAATTTTATTGACAGCAGTAACCGTTTTGATTTTACCCGATCCAAAGATATTACCAGTGCCATCTTCCATATTCTGCGTAATGCCAAAGTACTGGTACCGGAAGTCATGCCCAATATAGTGGTCTGCTGGGGCGGTCATTCCATTGTCCGCAATGAATACGATTACACTAAGGAAGTCGGACATGAACTGGGATTAAGAAAATTAAATATCTGTACCGGCTGCGGCCCCGGTGCCATGAAAGGTCCTATGAAAGGTGCCAATATTGCCCATGCCAAGCAACGGGTTTATAACGGCCGTTATATTGGTCTGACCGAACCGGGTATTATTGCGGCTGAATCACCCAATCCCATGGTTAATGAGCTGGTTATTCTGCCGGATATTGAAAAACGTCTGGAAGCCTTTGTACGTCTGGGACATGGGGTTATTGTATTCCCCGGCGGCCCCGGCACAGCAGAAGAAATTTTATACCTGCTGGGTATTTTACTGCATCCGGACAACAAGGAGCTGCCCTTCCCCTTTATACTGACCGGTCCCAAGGAGAGTGAAGAATACTTTAAACAGATCCATCACTTTATTGAAGTCACTCTGGGCTTTGAAGCCCAGCAGAAATACAAGATTATTATTGATGATCCGGAACTGGTGGCCCGGGAAATGAAAAACATGATAAAGGCGGTTTCTGATTTTCGCTGCGCCACCAGCGATGCATTTTACTATAACTGGAAGCTGCACATCGACAAAGAGTTCCAGATGCCTTTTGAACCCACCCATGAAAACATGGCCAATCTGGAACTGCATAAAGACCAGCCTATTCACCTTCTGGCCGCCAATTTACGCCGGGCTTTTTCAGGCATTGTAGCCGGCAATGTCAAAGATGACGGCATACGCCTGATTGAGGAACACGGTAAGTTTCAGATCAGCGGTGATAAGGAAATTATGGAGCCCATGGATGCCCTGCTGCAGTCTTTTGTGGAACAGTTCAGAATGAAACTGCCGGGCAGTGAATATATTCCCTGTTATGAGATTGTGGAGTAGTACATAATTATGACCGTTTAACAAAATTAACAGGTCTTTTATTTTATCCTGATAACATTCGAAATCATAAGTTTACCAAAATGGAAACTATGAAAAAACTCAATATTGACAGTTTCAAATCCAGTGATTGCATTAATAAAAATTGATTCGAATATGCTCAGAACAGCCAAATTTTAATTTTTTATTATGCAATCACTGATAGTTTATTATACTTTTCTCATTCTAAGACTAACCAGAACAGTAAGACCTACTCCGAAAAGAAGAAAAGTAACGGGCTCAGGCACAGTAACAGCCTGGAAATTGTCTAAGGCCCATAGAGCATTATTGTTATCATTAGAATAAGCACCATAATGCAGTAACTGACTATTACTATTCCAGGTACCGGTGCCGCCGTTCATATTACTGATTAAATCAGTACCACTGAATATATATAAACCAATGCTACTATAGTTACTCAGCACCTGTTCAAATGTCTCACTGTTTGCCGCAGAATTTGGCCAGCGAAAAAAGTTATCAGCATTTAGCTCAATAGAATGGGTTTCCCAACCAGCAATAGTATTAATATTAATACTATTGGCTCTATCTGAGATAAACATATTATAAAGGTTATTTCCTACATCATGAGATATAACCCAACGAGCATAGACATTACCATCATCACCACCTGAGCCATTGGCCAATGTCTGCCAGTTGTTTGTACTGTAGATATCAGTCTGTAATTTTGAACCATTTAGATCACCAAGAAAATTACTGTTGTTATACCCCATCCAGTAAGCCCGCTTGTTAACTCCTCCAGCAATCTGATAGATATTACCATCAGGATTACCATTGTTAGCACGCCAGTCTGCTGCTGTATTTGCATAAAGTACGTCATAGGTACTACCAGCCGGACGCCCTACAAAGGTTTGCTGCCAACCTTGTTCATCACTATTATAATAAAAGGGTAACGCTGATGCATAAGCACTAATAAACAGCAGGCCTATCCCGAAAATATAAGTAAATAGTTTTTTGTTATTCATATCATATCCCTTACAACAAAGTTTGTTATTTAGAATTAAATTAAGCAACATTTATTCCATAAAAACAATTTACTTGTAAAACATATGGTTATATTAATTCAAGGTGCTTTATTAGAAGAGCTATAGCAAAATATGTAAATTATTCTGACACTATTACTTAAAATTTGATATATCGAAAAGGGATATTAAAAGCTTTCTACAATATGAAATAAATCTGGATCCAGGATTAAATTGTAAAAGAACGGAATTTTATATAGGTTATTATTTACAAATAACGGACATTTTTCATGCATTGGAAAAGCCTGAAAAATGACTGTTGCAGATGGGGTAATGGGCGGTTGACATTCGGGGGCATCCATATGTGTTATTCATTTTCTTCCAGCTTACCAATAGATGACTCCAAGTAAGTTCCCAGGAACCAAACAAAACAAGCAGGCACGATCCAAAGTAAAACCATTAGCAACGCTATATGTATTTTCTCTACTGAGAATAGAACCAGCGCCAAAGCCAGTTCCATCAATAGTATAAAAAAGGCATTACCATGCTCACGTAAATGTTTATAGGATTCTATGAACTCGTCGTATTTAGAAGTGCCGTCTTGTCGTTTGGCCCGCTCTACAGCCAGACTTTTATAATAATTAAATATGTACGACTTATTTGACAACAAAGACACTACGTACAAATGAAACTGCAATCCAACAATAAGAAGGAATGCACTGATTGAAAATATTGAAAAGAAGTTGACTCCTTTAGTCGGAAACAAGTTGTCAAAAAGGAAATACCCTGAAGAACCAAACGTAAGAATTATGACTACAAATGACGCTATACTAACCTGCTGAAAGTTAATATACTTTATGCGAGTTGAATCACTATTTTTTGAAAAAAAA
>JALVDE010000114.1 GCA_027009375.1 Gammaproteobacteria bacterium | reverse complement strand
TACTGATTACAGCCGATTAACCACAGAGAGAACAGGATCAGTAAAAAAATAGTTTTGCTGTTTTTTATATAGAATATTGTAGAGAGTTTCATAGATGGATTCTGACAAAATTAAATATTGCCGTCAAATTCTGATACACTCTTATTTATCAGCGCTATTTATATGCAACTGTTGAACAATCGATGAGTAATAAAACACTACCTGAATACATTCTTTCTCTATTGCATCCCAATGCCTTTTCTCATGCAGTAGAAACTATCGAATTGGTAGAAACCCATATTTCCTGGGTACTCCTGACCGGTACCTATGCCTATAAAATAAAAAAGCCAGTTAATCTGGGTTTCCTGGATTTTTCCAGTCTCGAAAAACGTCATTTTTACTGTCAGGAAGAAATACGCCTTAATTCCCGCCTGGCCCCTGCTCTTTATCTGGAGGTCGTAGCCATAACTGGCCCGGAGCAACAGGCCGTATTTTCCGACAGCGGCCCTGTTATTGAATACGCAGTTAAAATGTTGCAGTTTCCCACAAACATGCAGATGGATAAACTGCTCAATACAGGACAGATACAGCTCCGTCATATTGCCAGCCTGGCAGAAACCATTGCCGGTTTTCACCAACAGACTGATATTGCCGATACAGAATCTGATTATGGTGAGCCCGAAGTTGTTTACAAACCTGTACGGGACAACTTCACTCTGCTGCAGGAACTGGTCAATGAGCATAAACAGCTCGATACAATTGAAGAACTCAGGCAATGGAGCCAGGCTTCCTATGAACATTTAAAGCCTGTTTTTGTACAACGTAAAGAAGCGGGTTTTATTCGTGAATGCCATGGTGATCTGCATACGGCCAATATTGTGGTTATTGATAATACACCAATCGCCTTTGACTGTATTGAATTTGCCCCTGAGCTGCGCTGGACTGACACAGCCAGTGACATTGCCTTTCTGATTATGGATCTGCAATACCGTCAGCAGCACACTTTTGCCTGGCATTTTCTTAATCACTACCTGGAGATATCCGGTGATTATAAGGCTCTACAGGTATTAAAGTTTTACCTGGTTTATCGTGCCATGGTCCGTGCTAAAGTCGCCGCTATTGGGGCCTCACAGATGCCTGATAAATCTGCGGAGTACGACAGTGCTATTCAGAGCTGTTATGATTATTTAAAACTGGCCCATACTTTTGTGCAGCCCGGCAGCCCCATGTTAATTATTACCTGCGGTATGTCAGCCTCAGGAAAAAGCACTCTGACCAGCCCCCTGGTTGCCGGTTTATCTGCTATTCGACTGCGCTCCGATGTAGAGCGGAAACGCCTGTTTAAGCAAAGCCAGGAATCCCATAGCCATAAGCCATTTAATGCCGGTATTTATTCTCCTGAAGCGTCCCGACAGACCTATCAATATCTTTCTGATCAGGCTGACTTAATCTTAACGTCTGGTTACCCTGTCATTATTGATGCAGCATTTTTACACTTTGAACAGCGCCAGTTATTTTATCAGCTGGCCCGGAAGAAAAGTGTCCCCTTTGTTGTTCTGCATTTTACCGCCCGGCCTGATACCCTGCGTCAACGCATCAGCCAGCGGATAAACGATGTTTCTGATGCCGACCAATCCATACTGGAACAGCAACTGCTTAACTGGAAGCCGCTGCAGGGCAATGAGCAGCCTTATGTTATAAATATAGATACTGAATCCCCGTTTGATCCTGATGCACTGCTTGCTAAAATAAATCGGGTTAATAAGGAGCATTCAGCAATATGAATACGACTAACTGTGATATCAGAGATCCCTTATTAGCGGAAGCCGGACAGCAGCGTATTGAGTGGGCCTGGCAGGAAATGCCTGTGTTGCAGCAGCTCTTAAAACGTTTATCCGATGAGCGGCCACTGGAAGGCATTCGACTCAGCGGCTGTCTGCATATTACCACTGAAACCGCCAATCTGGCCCGGGTGTTAAAAGCCGCCGGAGCCGATCTGGTACTGTGTGCCAGCAACCCGCTCAGCACTCAGGATGATGTAGCTGCAGCCCTGGTTGAGCGCTACCAGATCCCGGTTTATGCTATTTGCGGTGAATCCAGTGAGATATATTATCAGCATATTAATGCCGCCCTGGATCACCGGCCCGTACTGACCATGGATGACGGCGCCGATCTGGTCAGTGAAATCCATAAAACCCGCCCTGATCTGCTGCCTGATATGATTGGTGGTACAGAAGAGACCACCACCGGGGTCATTCGCTTAAAAGCCATGGCCAATGAAGATGCTTTAAAGTTCCCGGTTATTGCAGTCAATGATGCCATGACCAAACATTTATTTGATAATCGTTACGGCACCGGACAAAGCACGCTTGATGGTATAATTCGTGCCACCAATATTCTGCTGGCAGGCAAGACTTTTACCGTAGTGGGTTATGGCTGGTGCGGCCGGGGTATTGCCATGCGTGCCAAAGGTCACGGTGCTCATGTCATAGTTACAGAAGTTAATCCCCTGCGGGCATTAGAAGCCAGTATGGATGGCTACCGGGTAATGCCGCTATCAGAAGCTGCCGCACAATCGGACTTTATTGTAACGGCAAGCGGTGACAAAAATGTACTGGATAAGGCTCATCTGGAAATTATGAAAGACGGCTGCATCCTGGCCAATTCAGGTCATTTTAATGTCGAAATCAATATTCCAGCTTTGCAGGCCATGAGCATAAAAATACATCAGCCCCGACCATCGGTTCAGCAATATACCCTGACCGACGGCAGAACTATATGTCTGCTGGCAGAAGGACGTCTGGTAAATCTGGCTGCGGCAGAAGGTCATCCATCTGCCGTTATGGATATGAGTTTTGCTAACCAGGCCCTGTCTGCTGTTTATCTGGTTAAACAGGCTGGAAAATTGAGTCATGGTGTACATAATGTACCCACAGAAATTGATCAGAGCATTGCTGAAATGAAACTGTCCGCAATGAATATACAGATTGATCAGTTAAGCAGCGAACAGGTTCTCTATCTTTCATCCTGGAGACAGGGAACATCATGACTGAAGCCAGCAAAAAAATGCTTGCTGATATTGAACGGAATGTTGTTCAGACCAGCCGTTATACCGGCAAACATCAGCTTAGCAGCAGAGTTCTGGCCGCAATGGCAAAAATACCCCGTGAGCAGTTTGTACCTGCTGAAGAAAAAATTCTTGCTTATGCTGACAGTCCCCTGTCCATAGGGCATGGTCAAACCATTTCACAGCCTTTTATTGTGGCATTAATGACGGATTTACTGGCACTTGAACCCACCGACAAGGTACTGGAAATCGGCACAGGCTCCGGTTACCAGACGGCGATACTGGCTCAGCTGGCGGATAGTGTTTATTCAATGGAAGTTATCCCTGCCCTGGCTGTAACCGCTGAACAGCGTTTAAAGCAGCTGCATTATAATAATATTCATATACGTACCGGCAATGGCTATGATGGCTGGCCGGAACAGGCGCCTTATGATGCTATTATCGTTACGGCAGCAGCCCCATACATTCCACCCGCACTTATTGAACAGCTAAAACCCGGAAGTAACATGGTTATTCCCGTAGGTCTGCCCTATGAAGTACAGGAACTGCTTCTTGTTTCCAGGGATGAGCAAAATGAAATAACCACAAAAAACATCTTAAACGTAGCATTTGTACCGTTAGTACAGGATAGTGAAACATAATAATCCTAGTATGCAACATTATCCTGTCCATTCTATTCTTAATGATTTAAAAAATCACTTACAGAACCATAATCGTCTGATCCTGCAGGCACCTCCGGGTGCCGGTAAAACAACCATCGTTCCCCTGGCACTTCTGGATCAGCCCTGGCTGAAAGATCGGCAGATTATTATTCTCGAACCCCGGCGACTGGCTGCCCGTAGTGCCGCTGCCCGCATGGCTGAACTGTTGGGTGAACAGACAGGTGAAACCGTCGGCTATCAGATCCGTCAGGACATTCAGGCCAGTAGTAAAACCCGCATACTGGTGGTGACCGAAGGTATATTAACCCGTAAACTTCAGAGCAATCCGGAACTGGCCGGTGTGGGTCTGGTCATTTTTGATGAGTTTCATGAACGCAGCCTGCATGCCGATCTGTCCCTGGCCTTTTGTCTGCAGAGTCAGGAGATCCTGAACGATTCATTAAAAATACTGGTCATGTCCGCCACTCTGAATACTCAGCTATTATCGGACAAACTCAATAACGATAGCTTTCAGGCTCCCACTTTAAACAGTGAGGGACGCAGTTTTCCGGTCGATATTGTTTATCGTAAGACTCATTTGCCGGATATTGATCACAGAAACCTGATCAACAGTCTTTACCAGCAAACCTTAAATGCCCTGTCTGAACACACCGGCAATATCCTGATTTTTTTACCGGGTACCGGTGAAATTAAACGTCTGTCACAGGCTTTAGCTGAATACTTAATGGGAGACAAAACGATTATTCTTGCTCCTTTATATGGTGACCTGAATAAGAGCCAGCAGGATCAGGCCATTAGCCCGCCGCCAAAAGGCAAAAGAAAAATTGTTCTGGCCACCAATATTGCTCAGACCAGTCTGACTATTGAGGGTATTAATGTAGTAATTGATTCAGGTTTACAGCGCCAGGCACAGTTTAATCCAGACTCCGGTATGAGCGGACTGCATACGCAGAAAATTGCCCAGGATACCGCAGAACAACGCAGCGGTCGTGCCGGCCGACTGGGACCGGGGATCTGTTATCGTCTGTGGACAGAAGCTCAGCATAAAAAGCGACCCCGGCATGAAACACCCGAAATTCTCCACTCCGACCTGGCACCGCTGCTGCTGGAGCTGGCTCAATGGGGTGTCACAGAAATGAGTGAACTGGTCTGGCTGGACCTGCCTTCTGAGGGGCATATTGCTCAGGCCAGAGATTTATTACGGCACCTGCAGGCCATTGATGAAAACTATCATATTACCCGACATGGTAAAAATATTCTCAGCCTGGGTCTGCACCCACGTCTGGCACACATGGTGCTCACCACACAAAAATATTATTCAGATGCCTTTAATCCCACTGAAAACGCCTGTCTGCTGGCAGCATTACTCAGTGAAAAAGACATTATTCCCTATAACGCCAGTACAGAAGCTAATCATGATATAGCCTTTCGTATCAGTTTGCTGCAGTCACTCTCTGAACAATCAGTAATAATAAACGGAGCCGTCAATAAGACCATAGCAAAACAGATATTAAGAACAGCAAATGATATTCACAGAAAACTCAATAAGTTTGTTAGGCAAAATACCGATAAAGAATCACTGGATAATATTACTCAAACAGAATTTACCGCAGTTCTGACCGCCTTTGCCTATCCTGATCGTATTGCCCAACGGCGTAATAACAACATCAGGGAACAACGTTACTTACTGGCCAATGGTAATGGCGCCAGTTTTAATGAACCGAATCCTCTATCCAGTCAGCCTTACCTGGCCGTTGCCTCTTTAAATGCCCACTCTTATGGCCGGCAGAAAGAAGCCCGTATATTTCTTGCTGCAGCCATTGATAAAGCCCATATTGAATATTTTTTTGCAGAACAGATCCGCAGACAGAACAGCCTGTCCTGGAACAGTGAGCAGCAAAAAGTGGAAGCACTGACCGCTTATTATCTGGATCAGCTGCTGCTGGAAAAACAGGCCGCAGAGCACATCAAACCGGAACAGGCTTTTCCCGTTTTATTTGAAGCTGTTAAAAGTATGGGACTAAAATGTCTGCCCTGGTCACCAGCGGCGTTGAATTTAAAACGGCGAGTCGAATTTATTAATACCCGGAAACAGTCAGATGCTGCATGTCAGTCTGTTTTAAAACACATTAAACTGCCGGATTTATCGGATGAGTATTTAATTAACCATCTTCAGGACTGGCTGCAACCGCACTTAAGTAACGAAACCAGTCTTAAGCAATTACAAAAACTGGATCTGTATAATATCTTCTGCAGCCTGATCAGCTGGGAAGAAATGCAGTTACTGGATCAACTGGCTCCGGAAAAAATTCAGGTACCCAGCGGTTCTAATATACGCATTGATTACAGCGATCCACAAAGCCCCATACTGCCCGTCCGCCTGCAGGAATTATTTGGCCTACAGCAAACACCGGCTATTTTAAAAGGCTGTTTCCCGCTATTACTGCATCTGCTATCCCCGGCTTCACGCCCCATACAGGTCACCCGGGATCTGGCCAGTTTCTGGAAGAATACTTATAACGAGGTTAAAAAAGAATTACGCGGCAAGTATAAAAAACACTACTGGCCAGATGATCCGCTTCAGGCCCAGGCCACCAGCCGGGCCAAACCACGAAAAAGATAAGCCAGATGCTCAGTGGCTGTTAATTGATTGTTCTGCTATTGGCAGAGTCCAGATCGGAGGCTACTTCGACCATTTCGGATACTTCCAGAGTACCGTTAATTTCCAGAAAAGGACATGACTGTGCTGTTTTCAGGGCTTCCTGCATGGAGTTAAACTGAATAATGCTCAATCCGGAAATGTTTGACATGGTACCGGGTTCGGCTCTGCCATCAGAATGAATAGTATGCGTGTCCTTAAACGGTATGGCCGGATTAATTACAGCATCACCCAGAGATTGAAGCCATTCCTGGTATTTCTGAAAATGTTGCTGGCTTTCTGCAGGGCTTTCTGGAAATTTTCCTCCCAGATAAACAAAGATATATTTTCGCATCGTTTTAAGGACTCCTGGTGATTTAAATATTATAAAGTTTTACTGTAAACGCAATCAGCACCATTCTACAGGGCAAGTAAATTACAGGCAATAAATGAAAATCTACTGCCTCTGATATGGAAATTACAGCCGTTTGTATTGAGCCCGCTCAGGAATAATATTACGAATACCTCCACCTGGATTGGGGACATCGCCTTTATAACGGGGTATTATAATAATATGTAAGTGATCAATACTCCGACCGGCTTCTCTCCCGTCATTATTCCCTAAAGTATAGGCATCGGGCTGATTACCCAGAAATGGAAGTTTCAGGACTGTTTCAATATGGTTTTTGGGACGACCTTTAAGATAGTCCCTGTTAAGCATTTCCTCGTAGAGTGCTTTCATATCCGTTGCTTCAATAACCTTTCTGACACTGTATAGTGCTTCAAAATAGTCATCATGCTCAGTCTGATTTAAGCTAAAAATCGAAGCAACATGTCTTTTGGGTATCACCAGTGCATGGCCGGGATTGACCGGATTGGTATCAAAAATACTGATAAAGGACTGATTTTCGTATATAAAAGGATCGGCTTCACCATTAACAACGGTGCAAAAATAACAACTTTTTTCTGAATTTGATGAACTCATTCTGGTTTTCTTTCTAAGATTAGCTTCTGGTATTAGTTTCTTTAACTCAATTAATTAAAACTGAGGCATCATATCTGGATCTGAACCAGACAATACAGAGTCTATCTGCATCATTGCATTCATTTTTACCAGAATATCTTCTATGGGCGACAGTCCTTCGATGGTATCCAGGGTATTATCCTTAATGACATAATGTATCGTGATATCCAGCCTTTGGGTACTTTCATCATATCTGGGTTCAATATCTACATTACCGCCTGAAGCATGAAACGCATCCAGTATGTTTTTAAGATGGCTGGTTGGCTTTAATCTTAAAAACTCTGCATACACATCTGCCAGCTCCAGATCGGTGACATTGTGCTTTGCTTTTAATTCCTTAAACTGAACATCCGTTAAAGTCGGGTATATCTGATGATCCTGGTTCTGGTATTTCTTGCCCAGTTCTAAGGCCATATTGTCCAGGTATGCATTTCCCATGTCCACAACAAGGGCTTCATGTTTTTCTAAAAGTTCTTGGTCCATTATTTATATCCGGTTTAAATCATCTAAAAGATCTATTAACTGTTTTTTTATTACGCTCATTAACCTATATTTCAGAACATTTATTCATGCTGAAACGGGTTATTAGACATCAGGGTGATTAAATAAGGCGCATAAGTTAAAACAGCCCCCTGGGCAGCACCCAGCTGATGAAAAGACCTGAGCAGCTGTTTCTGGCTGGATTCATTCCATGGATCATCATTAAAAACCTTCAGTGCCTCAATTAAAGGTGTAATCTCTTCTCCTCCAACATATTGCTCCAGCATCTGAATGGACTCATCAATCATTTTTGCATTATAGTTCTCTGCAAGATTTTTAAGGCGCTCCTGTTCAGAGTCTTCAAACTCAGGCGGCTCTTCTGATACATTCCCGTTCAGTACTTTAGCAGCAGATGCCTGCTTCACGCCGATAAAGGTATCGTATTCACTTTCTGCCCGTTGTTTTAACAGCGCAATAAAAGCATTGAAAGCCATTTCGTTCGGCTTGTTTAAATGAAATGACAACAGGATACTGCCGTTTACCCGGCTGTGAAATTCCAGTTTCGAACCATTAATAATATACTCAGGATCCAGTATGGACAGTATTACACTGAAACTTTCTTCTTTAAAAGGTGTTTTAATTCGAACATTTACAGCATCATCAACGAGTTCAAACTCCTGAGAACCTTTAAAAAGCTGTTTTTGTATCAGTTTTGTGCTCATATCTGTGTCTTTTTTTACCGGTATTTTTACATTATTTATAAATGTTCTTCACCAGCCCTTAATTTTGGAGTGCTTATTTTAGGTTATGTATGTTTTTAAGACAATGCTTTCAGCAAACCCTTCAATTTATCAATCACTGAACGGCTCTTATCATCAGGATTATTATTTCCACAGACCAGTTCAAAACGCCCCCTGCGTTGTGACATCCAGTCCTGCTTGTAACGTTCATTGCCTGTCAGAAAGTCAATTTCATCAACCTTATCCGTATCAATCACATATTCCATCAGGAACCGGGTAAGAATTGAGCCGGGTGAATACTGTTTCCAGGCTTCATCATAGGCTAACCTGAAAATACTGGCTTTCCCATGAACCACAAACCAAAGCTGTGCCGCAGCAGGCTGGTTTTTAATATAGAGTACCGCCAGCCTTAACCAGCCCTGTCTGGCAAATTGTTTCACCAGCCCTTCCAGCAGAGCAACATATTGTTCATGGGCTTTCCAGCTGGCCTTATAGACGGTATGATAATCCGCTATTGCCTGCTCAATATCCTGATCGATAAAAAGCCTTATTTCAAACCCATGTTCACGTTCAAGCTTACGTTGCTTTCGGGCTATCGTACTGCGTACTCTGCCGGGACGTTCAGCCATATACTGTGCAAAGTTTTTTCCCTGTACAGCATAACTCCAGTTAAAAAAACGAAAGCCGCTAAAACAGGACATTCCCTGGGCTTCCAGAGCCAGTTGTAAGCCCGTAATTCTGTCATCATTCTCGTCAAATGGCTTGAGACTTAAAGAACGCCATGACAGTTGACTTAATCCTCTGGCCAGGCAGGTTCGTATTTTTAGCTCAGAGTCGTCCTCAGCCAGCAGCAGGCTATAAAGGGAACTGTATGGATGTGAGAGTGATTGCCAGTTACCATCACTCTGCTGTATCAGGGGCAGGATGGCCAGTATGTTATCCTGTTCAGCTACACAGGCCAGTAATATTGACTGATCTTTTTCAAGCGTTGTTGCCGCCAGGTTCTCAAACCAGGGGCGGGAAAAAGACATATTTTCTCCCGCCCCTTTTTTAAAGAGTACATTGGCACTCTCAGGCAGTTGAGTCCAGTCGGTGTAACAGACAAACCTCATTGTAAGGATTCACCATAATGCAGAACACCGTAGAGTGACAGTCTGTAGAGGCTGTGTTTACGGGGTTTATGAAAACATGGATGTTTTCGTAATCACCTGGATAAGAACTTTTTACAAAACAAGTTTTGAAAAGTTCTAAACCGATACATGGAGGTACTTGAGCGTCCCCGGAAATACAGCCTCTACAGACTGTCACGGTTAACTGCATTTTATTTAAGATTCGTACATTCTTTTCAAATTGTCCGTTACATATTCATAGGTGTATGAATTTTCACCACAATGGATAAGATTATCGTCGTCATCTTTAAACGTTAAATAAGGTTTGGCATGTATGCCGTCTATCTCAATATTTGAGGTATCGTCAATAATACTGGCCATGCTGAAGGCGATATGCGCCGTAGTATTTTCTAATGTCAGGCCTTCCAGGCCTGCTTCCACAAGCTTGGTATGAATGGTTTCAGTAATTTCCCTGATAAATACCTGCTGGATTTCATCGAATTTTTCAATATCTAGTTTGAGTTCCATTTTGCTTCTCTTATGATTCAATGGTAAGGATTACGACATAACAGACAAGGTACCTGTAAATGCAGCTGCTTACGCATAATTGAGTCAGATTTATGTAAATTAATATGAATAAGCAGCCGCTTTCGACCCTATAAAATTTTGCTGAGTATCATAACTTATTTTAAGAAAGCATAAACCAAAAAAATTAAAAAGTTGTGTATTTTTACTTTGACAATTGGGTGCAATCACATGTATTATATCCTACACATTGAAAATTAGCATACTCATACAAACTTATACAACCTAATATGTATGAGCTTATGTGGGCTAAAGCAAACTAAAAGGTGATTTATGAGTGAAGCAAGCAATACTAGACCTAAGGTACCTGAAGGTCATTCTCGCTTTTTGACTACTCGTCAGAAAGAACCTAATGAAAAAGGTTTTGTTGGATATGAAACTATCTGGGAACCCTTCCAGAAAGAAGTCCCATATCAGACTCCAAAGCGTCCATAAGACCTTGAGTAAGCTGTTCTGACCAAAGGCCAGAACAGCTTAACTTATTATCCAACCTGGCTATTCAGCCAAAGCAATACCTCTTCCAAATAAACTCAATCTACCGATTCTTTTACACTTAAATATAGCTATACAGCCAGAAAAACACACTGTTTAACTATAACTGTACTATATAAGCTTAGCCATTATATGAGCTATAAAGGAACAGTAAGACTTCCATCGATATCCGGTCCATTTTCAATCTTTCCACCCGCTGCAACTTCTTCATCGGTTGCATCACGAACCAGTAAAATTTCCAGTCTGAAAATAACATTTCGACCACAAAGTGGATTGTTCCCGTCAACCGTTATTGTTTTATCGTCCATTCTGGTCACAATAAAGTTTTTGGTATCGCCTTTCTCATTTTCCATAATAATGGTTGTACCGACTTCATGATACTCTTCCGGTACGTTTTCAAGGAGATCGGTAAACACTAATGATTCATCTCGCTCACCGTATAATAAATGACCGTCTATAGGCACTTCAATAATATCACCGACCGATTTACCCTCTAATTCAGAAGCGACCGGAGTAGATAAGACTTTATTAACACCATGCACATAACCAAGGGGAAATTCTACCTCAGTAAGTACGTCACCGGTTTTTTCATCAATAACCTGGTATTTAAGTTCAACGTATTTTTCGTTTTGTATAGTTTCTTTCATAATATTTAAAAAATGGATGCTGCAAAGATTTTTGGCTCACCTCTTTCATAGCCAACCACCATTCTGCCGAGCCATTCTCCTTCTTTCTTGGTACTGCGCACTCTAAATAGAAAAGTAACGTGCTCGCCACGACGAATAAAACCGAGGAAATCATAATCTGGAGAAAGACTACGTGTCAGTTCACTTTTGGCAAACTGATTACCAACTTCTACTTCATTCAGGCCCAATAACAAGTCATAAGAAAAGTTCCTGATAAACTTTCCATACTGGCCTTTATTAGAATATTTAATCAGGTCTTCCCACCAGGGGATCCCGAGTTTCAAAAGCTCTTCATCTGTCAGGTTAATAATATTCATCTGTCACTCTTTATTTAATACCAATAAAAAAAGGCCAACATTAAGCTGGCCCTCTTTAAAGCCTGACTGAAATCCAATAGAATTTCTGTCAGGCAACTTTTACTACTTAGGCTTTTGATTCCTTAGATTTTTTCAATTCGGCTAATGCCTTATCTTCAATATCTCCAACCAGGTGATACAATGGCGCTTTCTCCATAGTGTATTCACCAGTTTTAGGATCACGATGTGAAACTGTCAGTACATGCCAGTTGTCATCATCAAGCTTCATCGCATCACCACGGTAGTAATAACCAGGCCAGCGAGTTTCCTTACGGAACAAGGTATGATGCATAACAGACTCAGAAGTCAGAAGACGATGCTTCAATTCCCACGCACGCAGTAGTTCGTGGATATTTTCAGCGGCTATCTTATCAAGATCCTCTTCAAGGGTCTTCATTTTCTTCAGACCGATATGTAAAAGTTTCTCGTTAGTCATGTAGTTAACAGTTACACCACCCGCATATTCGTCCATCAGCTTCTGTAAGCGGTCAAGACCCTGACGTGGGTTAATGTAGTTAGGGTTAACTGTACCGGCAACAATCTCATTGCGGTAAATCTTGTAGTGTTCCATAGGCTTGTAGATCTCTTCCTTACGGCGATTGATCTGCTCATCAGAAACACGAATACCCTGTGCCTTGCCATCGTCAATGTATTGACATGCTGCTTTAGCAGCCAGACGACCTTCAGTAAATGAACCTGAAGAGAATGCATGTGGAGTACCACCAACAGCATCACCCGCACCGAACAGACCTTCAACAGTCGTCATACGGTTATAACCCCAGAAGTACTCATCTGGAGAAATATCTTCAGGGCCTGAACACCATGCACCACAACCGGTAGCGTGAGAACCCATAACATAAGGCTCAGATGTAGTCAGCTCTGGGTTTTCGTGCTTAGGATTAACATCCGTTGCAGCCCAAAGTACAGCCTGACCAACAGTCATACCCAGGAAGTTGTGCCAGCCAATCTCTTCAAGATGAGGATCCTGGAATGCTTCCATGGTAACCATGTGAATTGGACCCTTACCAGAAGCTACCTCATTAATGAATGCGTGGTTACGCAGACAGGTAGGAATGGGTCGGTGAGAAACGTGTGACGCTTCTGTATCCAGATAGGCTTTACCAACCATTTTTTCCAGGGCTGGGAACCATTTTGACTCGTACTCTTCGCCATCACAGTTCTGAGTATAAGTTTTAAGATGCAGGAAGTAAGCACCTACAGGACCGTAACCATCTTTGAAACGAGCCAGTACGATACGATTTTCCATCTGAGTCATTTTCGCGCCAGCACCGATCATCAGACCGTAAGCTGAACCAGATGACCATGGAGCATACCATACACGACCTGCACCTTCACCCACTGAACGTGGCTTAAAGATGTTAGACGCACCACCAGCACCAACAACAACAGTTTTGGATTTGAATACGTGGTAGTCACCAGTACGGACGTTGAAACCAACGGCACCCGCAACACGGTTTTCTTTAGATTCATCCATTAGCAGGTGAGTAACACAGATACGGTTATATACCTTGTCAGCAGACTTCTTAGCCGCTTCCGCTACTAATGGCTTGTATGATTCACCGTGAATCATAATCTGCCAGCGACCTTCACGCAGGTAGGAACCAGTCTTAGGGTTACGCATAATCGGCATACCCCATTCTTCAAACTGGTGAACCGCTGAGTCAACGTGACGAGCCATATCAAATAACAGGTCTTCACGAACCATACCCATTAAGTCGATACGAGCATAACGAACGTGATCTTCAGGATTGTTCTCGCCGAAACGAGTACCCATGTAACAGTTGATTGCATATAAACCCTGTGCAACAGCACCAGAACGGTTGATATTTGCTTTTTCAGCAATAACAATCTTCTTATCTTTACCCCAGTAACGTGCTTCGAAAGCTGCGCCTGTACCACCAAGGCCGGCACCTGCAACTAGAATATCGATATTATCTTCTATAATTGTTTTGTAGCCCATTAGTAGTAAACCCCTTCTTTCATTTCTAAACCATTCGATTCTAACGTATGGATATCACCATCATCGAGACGAATGTACTTAGGCTCGTTAAATAACAACTGACTGTTTCTCATTTCCTGAGAAGGTGCAGGCTGATTAGCAAGCTGAGGAATATGCTGACCCCAAGGTTTAGTGGTAATAGGCGCCAGAAGATTCAGATCAAGTTCACCATTGCGTGACTTAATACGCCATGCAATAACACCTTTTTCTTCATCACGGATAACACGAACAGAGTGACCTAATGGTGCGAAGTCCGCATAACCACGTACGTCAATTGCGTGGTGTGGGCAAGCTTTAACACAGGAATAACATTCCCAGCACATGTTCGGTTCAATGTTGTATGCACGACGGTATGTTGGGTCAATGTGCATGATGTCTGATGGGCAGATATCAACACAGTGG